>JBKJSU010000217.1:0-3566 GCA_046594415.1 Casimicrobiaceae bacterium
GGCGATGATTGCATCATCCACGAGCAGACCCAGCGACAGGATCAACGCGCCGAGCGAGATCTTGTGCAGGCCGATGTCGAAGAGCCACATGCAAAGGAACGTCACGGCCAGCACCAGCGGGATGGATACCGCCACCACGAGACCGGTGCGCAGCCCCAGGCTGACCAGCGAAACCGCGAGCACTATCAGTACCGCTTCCGTGAGCGAGCGCAGGAACTGGTTGATCGAGCGCTGGACGGCACGCGGCATGCTGGCCACGTGTCCCAGCTCCACGCCGACAGGCAGTTGGGCCTGCACCCGGTCGACAAGCGCGTCGAGGCCATGGCCCAGTTCGATGACGTCGCCGCCCTTGATCATCGTCACGCCCAGGCCCAGCGCTTCGCGGCCGTGCCAGCGCATCTTTTGCTGCGGCGGGTCGACATAGCCGCGCGTGACGGTGGCGATGTCGCCCAGGCGGAACAGCCGGTTGTTGGCGCGAATGGCGATGTCGCGAATCGCGTCCACGCTGTCGAACGCGCCGGTGGGCCGCACGAAGATGCGGTCGGTGCTGGTGTCGAAGACCCCGGCGGCGGCGACCGCATTCTGCCGCGCCAGCGTATCGATGATCTGCGCGGGATCGACACCCAGCGTGGCCAACTTGGCGTTGGACAGTTCGATGAAGACCTTTTCTTCCTGTTCGCCGATGAAGTCGACCTTGGCCACGCCCGGCACGCGCAGCAATTCGGCGCGCATCCGGTCGCCGAATTCCTTCAGCTCCTTGTAGCCGAAGCCATCACCGGTCAACGCATAGATGTTGGTGTAGGTGTCGCCGAACTCATCGTTGAAGAACGGGCCCTGGATGCCCGCCGGCATCTGGTTGCGGATGTCGCCGATCTTCTTGCGCACGCGGTCGAACGCTTCCGGCACATTGGCCACCGGCGCCGAATCCTTGAGCGCGAACAGCACCAGCGATTCGCCGGGCTTCGAATAGCTGCGCACCCAGTCGATGTTGGCCACCTCCTGCAGCTTGCGCTCGATCCTGTCGGTGACCTGCTGCTCGACCTCGAGCGCGCTGGCGCCCGGCCAGTTGGTCTTGACCACCATCACGCGAAAGGTGAACGGCGGATCCTCCGACTGCCCGAGTCGCTGGTAAGACAGGAGCCCCGCGACGGCGAACACGATGATCGCAAACAGCACGATCGGGCGATGCCGCAGCGCCCATTCGGAAAGATTGAAGCGCGAACCAGTCGCGCCACCGGGCACGGTGGGGATGGTCATGGCGTAGGTCCGGTCGGGGCGTCAGCTGCGCGCAGGCGCGACGGCCGGGACAGGCATGTCCGAGGCATCGCGCGGACCCGCAGAGGCCGGGGGTGTTGCCGGCTTCCCCTGCGTGCCGCCCTCGTAGGGCTTCACCACCTGGCCGGGCTGCAGTTTGTGCACGCCCGCGGCCACGATCACATCGCCGTCGGCGACGCCGCCTGTGACCACGACGCCATCCTCACGGTATTGCGCGACGGTGATCGGGATCAGCGTCACCGCGTGGGTGGTTGCGTCGTAGCGCCAGACGGCGGGTTTACCGTCCTTCTGGTAGATCGACGTCAACGGCAGCACCGCGGTAGGCGCTGCGGACGTGCTGAGCGCGCCGACGTTGGCCGTCATTCCCCACTGCACGGTGGGATCGGCATCGAGAATCGACACGCGCACGGCGAAGGTCCGCGTGGCCGGATCGACGGTGGGCGACACCTCGCGCACCTTGCCCTGATAAACCTTGCCGGGGTTGGCCCACAGCGCGACCACCAGTTGGCTGGCGGTCGTCAATTCGCGCAGCCTGTTCTCGGGAACGCTGATCAGCACCTCACGCTCGGACTCGCGGGCCAGCCGCACGACCGCCTGGCCGACGGTCACCACTTGGCCGGGTTCGGCATTGGCTGCGGTGATCACGCCGTCCTCGTTCGCGACCAGTGTGGCGTAAGCCGCCTGGTTCTGCGCCACTGCAAGGTTGGCCTTGGCCTGCTCCCACTTGGCGCGATTGGTATCGGCCGCATTGCGCTTGGCATCGAGTGCCGAGGCGCTGATGAATTTCTCACGCAGCAGGCCCTGGTAGCGATCGTATTCGGCCTGCGCGAACTTGTATTCGGTTTCCGTGGCGGCAACCTGCGCCGTGGCCGCATCGGCCTGCAGGCCGACGTCGGCCGGATCGAGTCGCGCCAGCGCCTGACCGCGACGCACCTTCGTGCCTACATCGACCAGGCGCTCCGCGAGTTTGCCCGCGATGCGAAAGCCCAAGTCGGTCTCATGACGAGGCCGCACCTCGCCGGCAAACACGGCGGAATTGGCGCCAGTGCCCACGGTGACCTTGGTCAGCACCACGGGCCGCACCACAGGAGCGGGCGGTTCCTTGGCGCCGCAAGCGGCAAGCAGCGCAGCGGCGGCCACTGCCACCACACCCAGACTCAACGTACGCGCGCTCATGCGTGGACCTCCGCCAAGCCCGCAGGCGTTGGCAATGGACGACCGACCGTGCCTTCCCATAACGCGCGCAGCGCGAGATCGAGCTCGTCCGGATAGGAATAGTTGAAGATGGGCGACGACGCCTCGGCCAGCGCGCACGCGGAAGCGCCACCCTGCGCTGCCGGCGACAACTGCCACAACCCGATGATCAGCGCATAGCTGTAGTGCAGCAGCGCCACGCCGCGGCCTGCCGCCAGTTCCGGAAAGTGGCGCTCCAACCCGGCACCCGCTGCCTGCAGCCGAATCGCCATCCGGCGCTTGAATTCCTGGCCGGACTCGGGCGCAACGCTTTGCCCCATCAGTCCGAAGCAGCGTGCGGCCAGCGGCAGGAACAGCGGGGGCTCCACCATGTAGCGGTGGGTGAGGATCAGCACGTCGTCGATCGCCGCGGGCGTGTCGCTTTGCATCCGCGCGATGAGCGCGGTGAAGAACGCATCGATATTGCGCTCGTGCACGGCCAGCAACAGTTCTTCCTTGCTGGGGAAGTAGAGGTAAACGGTGCCCTTGGCAAGCCCGGCCTCGTCCGCCACCTCGGCAACGTTGGCCACGCGGTCGGGCGCGCGCAGCAGCAAGCGCTCGGCGGCATCGAGAATCGCGTGGTGGCGCTCCTGCTTGTCTTCAGCCTGGATGGCGCGCTGGCGGATGACCATGTTGAAGCCTTTCCCTGATCGCTAAATGACTGCGGGTCACTTGAATTCGAAGCGTAAGTGACCACGGGTCAGTTGTCAATAGGCCGCGGCAATTTGGCGACTTGGCGTGCGGTTTCGGGTGCGCGGGAGGCTCCTTGTTCGGTTCGTCGTGGCACGGTGCGTTGCCTGTTCTGTTCGTCGTGGCACCGTGCGTTGCTTGTTCTGTTCGTCGTGGCTACGCTGAATACCAAGCGTCACGACGCAAGGCTGAAGCCTCGCCTACGAATGCCGCATACGCGCGAGGCTGAAGCCTCGCCTACAGGTCAAGGCAAACGGGCCGGCAAAGGGTTACCGCAACAGCCCCAGCGTGGCCTGCGTCAGCGCGCTATCCGGTCGCGCATATTCCAGCACGACATTGAAGTGGTGCATGTCGGCGATAACCATCGG
>JBKJSU010000529.1:0-2750 GCA_046594415.1 Casimicrobiaceae bacterium
CGACCATAGCCCGCCGGACCCACCCCTTCCCATCCCGAACAGGACCGTGAAACGGCAGTACGCCGATGATAGTACGGAGTTCCCGTGCGAAAGTAGGTCATCGTCAGGCACCCTTCATGCAACGCCCCACTCTACCGAGTGGGGCGTTTTGCTTTGCGGGCACGTCGCTGCGTTCAGCTGATGTCACATCGTTCGGTGCCCCCGTTACACGTTAAACTTTCGCCCACCAGCAGCGCGCGAAGCCATGACCGCCGAAAATTTTTCCCTGTCCGTGTTGCGGCAGCTCGAAGCCGAGAGCATCTACATCATGCGGGAGGTTGCCGCCGAGTTCGAACGCCCGGTTCTCATGTACTCGGTGGGCAAGGATTCGTCGGTTCTGCTGCGCCTGGCGCAGAAGGCCTTCGCGCCGGGACGCATCCCGTTTCCGCTGCTGCACATCGACACGGCGTTCAAGTTTCCCGAGATGTATGCGTTTCGCGACCGGGTGTGCGCCGAGGTCGGCGTGGAGCTGCGCGTGCTGGGCAACGATGCCGCGATCGCCGCGGGAACCAATCCCTGGGATATCGGCACCGTCAATTGTTGCGGACTGTTGAAGACCAAGGCGCTGCTCGATGCGTTGAAGGCCGGCGCCTACGACGCCGTGATCGGTGGCGCGCGCCGCGAAGAAGAGCGCTCGCGCGCCAAGGAACGCATCTATTCGTTTCGCGATGGCCACGGCCAGTGGGATCCGCGCAACCAGCGACCGGAACTGTGGAATCTCTATAACGGTCGCATTCATCGCGGGGAGAGCATCCGGATTTTTCCGCTGTCGAACTGGACCGAACTCGACATCTGGCGCTACATCGCCGCGGAGAACATCGAGGTTGTGCCGCTGTATTTCGCGGCCGAGCGCGAAGTGGTGCGCCGCGGCGGGCAATTGCTGCCGGTCGGGGCGAAGACGCGACTCCTGCCGGGCGAAGTGGCCGAAAGCGCGATGATCCGCTACCGCTCGCTCGGCTGCTATCCATGCACGGGCGCGGTCGAATCGAACGCGCAAAACGTCGCCGACATTGTCGCGGAGCTCGAAATCACCCGCTTCTCCGAACGCGTCACCCGCGTGATCGACCACGACCGCGATGGCTCCATGGAGCAGAAGAAGCGCGAAGGCTACTTCTGATGGCAACCACGATTGCAACGCCGCGCGAAATCGCCGAACGCGAACCCGACCTGCTGCGCATCACGACCGCCGGCAGCGTCGACGACGGGAAGTCCACGCTGATCGGCCGGCTGTTGCACGATGCCGGCGCGATCTACGAGGATCAGCTGGATGCGCTGCGGGCCAAGGCGGCGGCCGGCGACGGTGCGATCGACCTGTCCCTGATCACCGATGGACTGCGCGCCGAACGCGAGCAGGGCATCACCATCGACGTCGCCTACCGCTACTTCTCCACCCCGCGCCGGCGCTTCATCATTGCGGATACGCCGGGGCACCTGCAATACACGCGCAACATGGCTACCGGCGCGTCGACGGCCGACCTGGCAGTCATCCTGATCGACGCCAGCATCGGCATCCAGACGCAGTCGAAGCGCCATGGCTTCATCGTCTCGATGCTGGGTGTGCCCCGCATCGTCGTGGCCGTCAACAAGATGGATCTGGTCGGCTTCGATCGTGACGTGTTCGAGCGCCTGCGCGACGAATATGGCGCCTTTGCGTCGCGCCTGCGCTTTGCCGATGTCACGTTCATTCCGATCTGCGCGCTGTCGGGCGACAATGTCGTCCATCGCAGCACTGAAACGCCGTGGTTCGACGGGCTGCCGCTACTGCCGCACCTCGAGAGCGCGTATGTCGCCGGCGATGCAAACCTGATCGACTTCCGCTTTCCCGTCCAGCGTGTGGTACGGCCGGACCAGAACTTCCGCGGCTATGCCGGCGCCGTGGCTTCGGGCGTGGCGCGGGTTGGCGACGACGTGGTCGTGCTGCCCGCCGGGAAGCGGACCCGCATTGCGCGAATCCTCACCGCCGAAGGCGATCGCGACTATGCCTTTCCGCCGCAGGCCGTGACGCTGTGCCTCGCCGACGACGTCGACGTCGCCCGCGGCGACATGCTGGCCCACCCCAACAACATTCCGCGCGTTGAGCGCACGCTCGAGGCCATGGTTGTCTGGATGAGCGAGTCGCCGCTTGATCCCGGCCACGTCTACCTGATCAAGCAGACCACGCGTATCGTCAAGGCGAGCTGCAGCGACGTCGTCTATCGCGTCAACCCCGACACGCTGCACCGCGAGACGACGACGCAATTGCAATTGAATGAGATTGGCCGGCTTCGCTTCACGCTGTTCGAGCCGCTATTTGTAGACGAGTATCGCCAGAACCGCCGGACCGGTGGGTTCATCATCGTCGATCCGGTTTCGAACGCGACGGTGGCCGCCGGCATGGTCATCGAGCGGAAGGCCGCGGCCGACCCTGTCGCTGCCAGCGAGCGTACGGGCAGTAACGTGTTCCGCCAGGCCGGCAAGGTCGCCAGCGCGGATCGTGCGCACATCCTCGGCCAGGCACCGCTCACCGTCTGGCTGACCGGCCTGTCGGGATCGGGCAAGTCGACACTCGCCCATGCGCTCGAACGACGCCTGATCGACGCCGGCCGTGCCTCGTTCGTGCTCGACGGCGACAATCTCCGGCATGGCTTGACCCGCGACCTTGGCTTCACCCCGGAAGCCCGGCGCGAAAACGTGCGGCGCGTGGCGGAGGCCGCGCGGCTCATGAACGATGC
>JBKJSU010000541.1:0-5148 GCA_046594415.1 Casimicrobiaceae bacterium
GCGCAGGTAGTTGCCCTGCGACCACTTCTTGAGGTCGCCGCGGGGATGGTGAATCGAGGAGATCGTGGCGTTGGCCGTCAGCGCTTCGGCGCGCCACGCGGCAAAGTACGTGTTGGCGGGCGGCGCTTCGTTCAAGCGCAGCAGTGCCCAGTCGCGATCCTGGCTGCGGCCGAGCAGCGTGGCGCCGCCGGTCAGGTGCACGCTGGGCGTTTGCGTGAAACTACCGCAAGTCGCGGCTTCGAAGAACCAATAGGTGTTGAGCGTGCGCGCGGTGCGGGCGCTGTTGATGCAGTGATTGGCGGTGAAAATGTACGGCGTGAACGATTGCACGGAATCGTTGAGCAGCGATGCGGAACAGACATAAGCGCCGCCGTCGTCCTGCACGAAGCTAATCTTGGCGACGGCGCGCGTCATGTTGGTGAAGGCCGCACTGGCAGGGGTCACGCATGCCACATCGATGTTGCAGCTGTCCGCCGCGCCGACGCCCTTGGCCGCCTTGTTGGTCATCGGGTTGAGATCGGCGCCGTCGACGACAAGGTGCGACACGCGCGGAACGACGAACTGCAGCGCGCTCAAGTCCGCGCCGGGCGCCGCGCGCACGCCGATGCTCAGCACTTCGCCGGTGACAGTGGGCGACCAGAAGAGCCCGTCCGCCGCGACCGTGGCGCCCGTGGTGGCAAAGGTGCCGCCTGGCTCACTGATGCCGGAAAAACGGAAGGCCAGCCCGGCCGGCGCGGCGGGGAGCTGCAACGCCACGCGCATCGCCTTGGCGCCGGGGGACGCGATGTCGATGCGGGCATAACGATTGCCATCGGCACCCGTGCGCCATTCGAGGCGCGCAAGGTCGATGCCGCGCTGCGCCGCGGCAAGCTCGCGGCCGAAGCCGACGGCCAGCGGCCGCCCCTTGTCGTTGATCGCGCCGGTGGCCGCATTGGCCGACCGCATCGCCTGTTCCTCGCGCGCCACCACGGGGCCGAGGTCGACGCGCAGCGCCGGGACGTCCGGTGCCACGAAGGTGACCACCGCTTCGGCCCGTACGGTGCCGTTGCCGCGGTATTCGGCGGGCGGTACGGCAGTAACGAGCGCCGCCATGGCGGCGGGTGCTGCACATAGTGCAAACAGCGCGAGGATTCGGGCGCGCAAATCGCGAATTGGGTTCACTGCATCTCCGGCAGGGTTGGTTGGCGGCGGGACACGCCACACGACGATTGGAGTCGGGAGAATAAAGCAAGTTTCATGCGATGCTCACCGATCCTGCGGCCGGTCGTCGGCCAGACAGGCGGCAAGGCTCTCCGGCCAGGCCGGCAGCCCGAAGCCGAAGGTAGCGCGGAACAGCGACGTATCGAGCACCCCATAGGCTGGCCGCCGCGCCGGCGTCGGGAACTCGGCGGTCGTGATCGGCGTCACGACCGGCGCCGGCCCGCTCCCCACGATTGCCCGCGCAAAGCCGTGCCAGGTCGTGGCGCCCGTCGCACCGAAGTGATAGAGCCCGGCGCGTTCCTTGAGGGCGGGAAGTCCCTGTGCCACCAGTTGGGCCGTGGCCGTCGCCAGCGCCACCGCCCAGTTGGGCGTGCCCGTCTGGTCGGCGACGATGCGCAGCTCGGGCCGTTCGGCGGCCAGCCGGCGAATGGTCACCAGGAAATTGCGGCCGCGCAGGCCGTAGACCCAGCTCGTGCGCAGCGTCAGCGCATGCGCGCCGACGGCCGCGATCGCGCGTTCGCCGGCAAGCTTGCTTTCGCCGTAGACGTTGAGCGGTGCGACCGGCGCGTCTTCCCGATACGGCGCGCGCGCCATGCCGTCGAACACGTAGTCGGTCGAGTAGTGGAGCAGCAGCGCGCCGGCACGCCGCGCTTCCGCGGCGAGGACCTCCGGTGCGCGCGCATTGACAGCGAACGCGGCGGCGCGCTCCTTTTCCGCAAGGTCGACTGCGGTGTAGGCGCCCGCGTTGACGATGAGGTCGGGCGCCACGGCACGCACTGTCGCGACGATCGCGTCCGGATCGGCAAGGTCGAGTGCCGCACGGTCCAGCGCGACAACCTCCCCATGGGCGAGCAACAGCCGGGCGAGTTCGAACCCCACCTGGCCCTGCGCGCCGGTGACGAGAATGCGGGGCCGCGACGCGGTCATGGACGATGGGACCCGGCCCGCTCAGGCAAAGGCATCGGCAAGCGCGAGGGGCTTGCCGGCTGCATCCTTGGCGGCGAGCGACGGCGCCGGACCCGCCGGCCAGTCGATGCGCAGCGCCGGGTCATTCCACAGCAGCGTGCGCTCATGCGCCGGATACCAGTAGTCGGTGGTCTTGTAGACGAACTCGGCGACATCGGAGGTCACGAGAAAGCCGTGGGCGAATCCCGGCGGAATCCACAGCATCCGTTTGTTGACGGCCGACAGCACGCAGGACATCGATTGCCCGTAGGTCGGCGACGCGCGGCGCATGTCCACGGCCACGTCAAATACCTCGCCGACGATCGCGCGGACCAGTTTGCCCTGCGCGTGCTCGATCTGATAGTGCAGGCCGCGCAGCACGCCGCGATGCGAGCGCGAATGGTTGTCCTGCACGAAGGTGAGCGCCAGGCCCGCGACGGCAAACGCACGCTCGTTCCAGCTTTCGAAGAAAAAGCCGCGATCGTCGCCGAACACGCGCGGCTCGAGCAGCAGCACCTCGGGAAGCGCGGTAGGCGTGATCTGCACGGAGACGCTCTTTCAGCGTTGCAGTGGATCGCGCAGCAACGCGAGCAGGTATTGCCCGTAGCCGCTTTTTGCCAGCGCGGTGCCTTGCGCCTCGAGCGCGGCGTCGTCGATCCAGGAGAGGCGCCACGCGACTTCCTCGGGGCAGGCGATCTTGAGACCCTGCCGGCGCTCGATGGTCTCGATGTATTGCGCCGCCTCGAGCAGCGAGTCGTGGGTGCCGGTGTCGAGCCACGCCATGCCGCGGCCCATGACCTCGCAGGTGAGGTCTTCCAGCGCGAGATAGGCGCGGTTGACGTCGGTGATCTCGAGCTCGCCGCGCGCCGACGGCTTCAGGTCGCGCGCGATGTCCAGCACGCGCTGGTCGTAGAAGTACAGCCCGGTGACCGCATAGCGCGACTTTGGCTTGGCCGGCTTTTCCTCGAGCGACAGCACGCGTCCGCCAGCGTCGATCTCGGCCACGCCGTACCGTTCGGGGTCAGCCACCGTATAGGCGAATACCGTGGCGCCATGGGTGCGCGCGCTCGCCCGCAGCAGTTGCGATTGCAGGTCGTGGCCGTAGAAGATGTTGTCGCCCAGCACCAGCGCCGACGGCGCGGCGCCGATGAAATCGCGGCCGATGATGAAGGCCTGCGCAAGGCCGTCGGGCGACGGCTGCACCGCATAGGAGATATTCAACCCCCAGCGCGCGCCGTCGCCAAGAAGCTGCGCAAACCGCGGCGTGTCCTCGGGCGTGGAGATGAGCAGGATGTCACGAATGCCCGCCAACATCAGCGTACATAGCGGGTAATAGATCATCGGCTTGTCGTAGACGGGCAGCAGTTGCTTCGACACGACCTGCGTGACCGGATAGAGGCGCGTGCCCGAGCCGCCCGCCAGAATGATGCCCTTGCGCGTCATCGCCGGCGTCCTAGGCGGTCGCGTACTGCAGCGAAATCCACTTCTGGTAGTCCTTGCTGGCCACGCCGTCGAGCCACGCCTTGTTGGCGAGATACCAGCGGATCGTGCGGCGCATGCCGGTGGCGAAAGTTTCGGCGGGCGTCCAGTTCAGTTCACGCTGGATCTTGGCGGCGTCGATCGCATAGCGGCGGTCGTGGCCGGGACGATCGGTAACGTAGGTGATCTGCCCCGCGAAATCGCGACCGGACTGTTCCTCTGCCAGCATCGCGCAGATCGACTGCACGACATCGAGATTGGTCATCTCGGCATTGCCGCCGACGTTGTAGGTCTCGCCCGGCCGGCCGCCCTTCAATACGGCGCGGATGGCCGAGCAGTGATCGCCGACATAAAGCCAGTCACGGACATTCTTACCGTCGCCGTAGACGGGCAGTGGCTTGCCGGCGATCGCATTGACGATCATCAGCGGGATCAGCTTTTCCGGAAACTGCCGCGGACCGTAGTTGTTGGAACAGTTGGTGGTGAGCGTGGGCAGGCCGAACGTGTGGTGATAGGCGCGCAGCAGGTGGTCGGAGGCCGCCTTGGTGGCGCTGTACGGGCTGTTCGGCGCATAGGCCGTCGTTTCGGTGAACGCGGGGTCGGTCGCGCCGAGCGAGCCGAACACCTCGTCGGTGGATATGTGCAGGAAACGAAACTGCTCGCGCTCGGCCGCCGGCAACGCCGACCACCAGGTGCGCACCGATTCGAGCAGGTTGAAGGTGCCGACAACGTTGGTCTCGACGAACGCGGCCGGACCGTGGATCGAGCGGTCCACGTGCGATTCCGCGGCAAAGTTGACGATGGCGCGCGGCCGATGCTCGGCCAGCAACCGGGCCAGCAGCGCGCGGTCGCCGATGTCCCCGCGCACGAACACGTGCCGCGCATCGTCGGCCAGCGTGGCCAGGTTGGCGAGATTGCCGGCGTAGGTAAGCTTGTCGAGATTGAGGACCGGCTCGCCTTCCGTGGCCAGCCAGTCCAGCACGAAGTTGGCACCGATGAACCCGGCGCCGCCGGTGACGAGAATCATGTCGAAGTCTCTCTATCGCGGCCCGCACCGCGCGGCCCGCCCTGGAAGACCGTCGATTTTACCAGTGCGGGCCGTTGCCCCGACGCTCACGCACCAAAATAGGATCGATACCAGGCGACGAAATGCCGCAGGCCGGTTTCCAGCGGCGTGCGGGGGACGAATCCGGTCAGCGCCTGCAGCCGCGCCACGGACGCATACGTATCGACCATGTCACCCGGCTGCATCGGCTGCGGGTCGCGAATCGCCGGACGGCCCAGCAGGCGTTCGAGGATGGCGATGAACTGCGTCAATTCGACGGCGTCGCTGTTGCCGATGTTGTAGATGGCGGCCGTCGCTGCGCCTGTGCCCGTGGCTTGCGGCGGCCGCGCCAGCACGCGTGCCACGCCCTCGACGATGTCGTCGACGTAGGTGAAGTCGCGCCGCATGCGGCCTTCGTTGAATACGCGAATCGGTTCCCCCGCGAGGATCGCGCGGGTGAACAGCATCGGCGACATGTC
>JBKJSU010000587.1:0-2628 GCA_046594415.1 Casimicrobiaceae bacterium
GACCAGCGACTGACCATCCGGCACGATTCGGGCGGTAGCGCGCGTCCCTATGTCGACGGCGCGCTGCTCGCCATCAGGAAAGTGTCGACGCTGGCCGGCGTCCACCGCGGCCTCGACTCGGTGCTCGATCTCTGAAACGGCGGTCCACGCGATGATGCGCTGAAGCGCAGCGAGCTGCTTCGGCCAGCGCATCCGCTCTTGCGAATTCGTCATCGATGCCGATTGTTTGATCAACGTCATGCCGGCGCAAGTAATTTTTCCGTCGCGGGATTCAGGCGGGTATAAGATTTTATTGCGGCGGACGGCCGGCTTGCCGGCGATGGGAGTGTTCGTCGAATAAGGGACACCGTGACCGAACTGCTGCCACCGTATTGGTTGATCCGCGTGGCCGTGGCCGGCGTGTGGCTCTACGAGGGACTGTGGTGCAAGCTCCTTCGCGGCCAGCCGCACGAATTTGAAGTCGTCAAGGCCGTGCCTCTGTACGGGCCGCGCTTCGGCGTGCCTTTCCTGATAGCGCTTGGCGTGGTCGAGGTCGCGCTGGCGGCATGGATATTGAGCGCTGTTGCGCCGGTCGCATGTGCCGTGGTGCAGACGGTGCTTCTCGTTACGTTGAATGCCAACGGCCTGCTGTGGGCGCGGCATCTCATCCACGATCCCGGGGGCATGGTGGTCAAGAACTTCGCGTTCCTCATGCTGGTGTGGGTCAGCGCCAGCCTGTCCGGATGAGCATGAGCACCGGTGCCGCCGAAACGGTATGGGAGCACGGGCGCTTCGACGCGCGCGGCGGCCCGGGCAAGGTGCTGTTCGGCCGGATGTACGAAGACACGACGATCGAAGCCGATGCATTCCAACCCGGCGGACGCGTGTTCTGCATTGCCTCGGCAGGATGCACGGCGATGGCGCTGGCCCCGCGCCACGACGTCGTGGCCGTCGACATCAACCCCGTCCAGCTCGCCTATGCCGAGCAACGATTTTCCGGCGCGCGCGGGGTCCGTGGCACGGCGGAGCAGGTGATGGCCTTCGGGCGTTCGTTGGCGCCGCTGGCGGGCTGGTGGCCGTCGCGGCTACGCGCGTTCCTGGATCTCGACGACCCAGCAATGCAAATCGACTATTGGCGGCGCCGTCTCGACACGCGCCGGTTTCGCGCCGCCATCGACGGGCTCATGTCACTTACCGCGCTGCGCGCGGTCTATGCCGCGCCCTTTCTCGACTTCCTGCCGCCACGCCTCGGCGCCGTCATGCGCGGGCGCATGGAGCGCTGCTTCGCTCGCCACGCGAACCGCACCAATCCCTACGCCCGCGCGCTGCTCCTGGGCGAGCTGTCCGAAGCGCCTTCGCCGCCGGAGGCGAAGAATATCCAGCTGGTGCACGCCGACGCAGCGGATTTTCTCGAGCGCCAACGCGCCGGAAGCATCGATGGGTTTGCGCTCTCCAATATCCTCGACGGCGCGGATGCCGCCTACCGGCCGCGGCTCATGCATGCGGTGAAGCATGCCGCGGCGCCGGGTGCCGTCGTCGTGCTGCGGAGTTTCCGCGAGCCACCCGCGATGCTGTCGACCAATCACGCCGCGGACGACCGGGCGATGCTGTGGGGCATCGTCGACGTCCGATCGGTGGATACGTTGTGTTGAACTTGAGGATCCTGCATCGATGAGACCGCTGGCAACCCAATCAGGCATGCGCCCGGCCGACCGCGCGGCGGCACCCGCGGCCGGCGACCCGTCGGCTGCACCCGCCACGGCGGTCGTCACGCGGATGAGTATCGCTGCCTCGCCCGGACAGGTCTGGGATGTCCTGATGTTCTACGAGGAAATCGAGGTGCCGCCGCCGCTGCTGCTGCGCTGGCTGCTGCCGTTACCGATCCGCACGGAGGGCTCGAAACGGATGGTGGGTGACGTGGCGACGTGCCTGTATGAAGGCGGACACTTGCGCAAGCGCGTCACGCACATCGATCCGGGCAAGTACTACGGGTTCGAAGTGATCGAGCAAAAGCTCGCCGTGGGCGATGGCCTGATGCTGGCAGGAGGCTGCTACGCGCTGCGCGAATTGCCGCCGCACGCCACTGAGGTGGCGGTGACGACGCGCTATTTGAGCCGCAAGCGTCCCGGCTGGCTATGGAAGCCGATCGAGGCAGCGGTGTGCCACATTTTCCACCGCCACCTTCTCAACGCGATGCGGCACAAGATTGCGTCAGGCTGACGGCGGCACGTAGCCCTGCGGCATCTCGGCGCCACCGCCGAAGAAATGCTTCTCCATCTGCTCGGCTAGCCACTTGCGTGCGCGCACGTCGGCCAGGCTCAGGCGATTTTCATTGACCAGCATCGTCTGGTGCTTGAGCCAGGCGGCCCAGGCTTCCTTCGACACGCCCTCGTAGATGCGTTTGCCGAGCTCGCCCGGATACGGCGGGAAATCGAGTCCCTCGGCCTCGCGGCCGAGCTTGATGCATTGGACCATGCGGGCCATTAAGACACTCCTTACAAAGGTTTGCGGTACACGAGCGACTTGCGCTGGAAATTGTAGAGCGCCTGCTTCTGCTGCGGCAGGTCGGCCACGGTCGCGGTGCGAAAGCCGCGTTCGAGAAACCAGTGCGCGGACTTGGTGGTCAGCACGAAGATTTCGGCCAATTTG
>JBKJSU010000113.1:0-4024 GCA_046594415.1 Casimicrobiaceae bacterium
CTCCGAATCTTCAACTTCATCACGTACAGCGGGAGCCGATGTGAGCAACGTACCAGCCGAATTGAAGTACGCCGAGAGCCACGAATGGATGCGCGCGGAAAGCGACGGCACGGTGACTGTGGGCATCACCGACCACGCGCAGGCCGCGCTGGGCGACCTTGTGTTCATCGAACTGCCAGTTGTGGGCCGTGTGCTCAAGGCGGACGAAGCCTGCGCCGTGGTCGAATCGGTGAAGGCGGCCAGCGACGTCTACGCGCCGATCGCCGGCGAGGTGGTCGCGGTCAACGACGCGGTCACGGCGGCGCCGGAAAGCCTGAACGAGGATGCCTACGCTGCTTGGCTGTTTCGCCTCAAGCCGGCGCAACCGGATGCGCTTGCTGCGATGCTCGATGCAGCGGCCTACGGCAAGTTGATCGGCTGAACGCGGGATGACGATGAACGAGCCTGCATCGCGCGGCCTCGCGGCCCTGGAAGACCGCGGCGAATTCATCGCGCGGCACATCGGCACCACGCCGGCCGAACAAGCGGTGATGCTCGCCATGCTGGGCTATCCGTCCCGCGCGGCGTTGATGGATGCCATCGTGCCGGCGGCCATTCGCGAGGCCGCGCCGCTGCCGCTGCCCGGCCCCGTGCCTGAAGCGGCCGCACTGGCGCAGCTCAAGGCCATCGCGGCGCAGAACCGCGTGCTGCGCTCGTACATCGGGCAGGGGTACTACGGCACGTTCACACCGGGCGTCATCCTGCGCAACATCCTCGAAAATCCTGCGTGGTACACCGCGTATACGCCCTACCAGCCCGAGATTGCGCAGGGCCGGCTGGAGGCGCTCGTCAATTTCCAGACGATGGTGTGCGACCTCACCGGGATGGCGATCACCAACGCCTCGATGCTGGACGAGGCCACGGCCGCGGCGGAGGCGATGGCGCTCGCACTGCGGGTGGGCAAGAGCGAATCGAAGCGTTTCTTCGTGGCGGACGACGTGCTGCCGCAGACGCTCGACGTGGTGCGCACCCGTGCGAAGCCGCTCGGCGTCGAGGTGATCGCGGGGCCGGCGTGCGATGCGGCAGGCGCCGCTGCCTTCGCGGTGCTGCTGCAGTATCCGGGCGCGAACGGCGACGTGCGCGACGAGCGCGCGCTGGCCGCGGCAATCCACGCGCAGGGTGCGCAGGTGATCGTGGCCGCAGACCTGCTGGCGCTGACGCTGCTGGTGCCGCCGGGCGAGTGGGGTGCGGACACCGTGGTCGGCTCGACGCAACGCTTCGGCGTGCCGATGGGCTACGGCGGCCCGCACGCCGGGTACCTCGCCACGCGCGACGAATTCAAGCGCTCGATGCCGGGGCGGCTGGTCGGCGTGACGGTGGATGCCGACGGCAATCCGGCGTATCGCCTTGCGCTGCAGACGCGGGAGCAGCACATCCGCCGCGAGAAGGCGACGTCCAACATCTGCACGGCGCAGGTGCTGCTCGCGGTCATCGCGAGCATGTATGCCGTCTACCATGGTCCCGAAGGCCTCACGACCATTGCGCAGCGCGTGCTGCGCCTCACCACAATCCTGAAGGCGGGGCTCGAGCGCCTGGGCTTCGTGGTTCCCACCACCGTGCATTTCGACACCATTGCAATCGCGACCGGGACGAACACGGCCTCCATTCTTGCGGCCGGGGTCGAGGCGGGCGTGAATTTTCGCGCCATCGATGCGGGCACACTCGGCATCAGCCTCGACGAGACCATCACGCGCGACGATGTTGCGCTGATCTGGCGGATCTTCAGCGGCGCTGCGGTACCGTTCACCATCGGCGACCTCGATGCGACGCTGAAGCTCGCGTTGCCTGCCACGCTGCAGCGGCAATCGAAATTTCTCACGCACCCGGTGTTCCACCGCTATCGCTCCGAGACGGAGATGCTGCGCTACCTGCGCCGGCTGGCGGACCGCGACCTCGCACTCGACCGGGCAATGATCCCGCTGGGCTCATGCACGATGAAGCTCAATGCGACGGCCGAGATGATGCCGGTGACGTGGCCCGAGTTCGGCGCGCTGCATCCGTTCGTGCCCTCTGACCAGGCGCAAGGCTATGCGCGGATGATCGCTGAACTGGAGGCGATGCTGTGCGCCGCCACCGGTTACGACGCCGTGTCGCTGCAGCCCAATGCCGGGTCGCAGGGCGAATACGCGGGCCTCCTGATGATCGAGGCGTATCACGCCAGTCGCAATGAGGCGCATCGCAACATCTGCCTCATTCCCGCCTCCGCGCACGGCACCAATCCGGCGTCCGCACGGATGGCCGGCATGCGCGTGGTCGTGGTCGCCTGCGATGCCGACGGTAATGTGGATCTCGCCGATCTCGAAGCCAAGGCGGGGGCGCACGCGCACGAACTGGCCGCGATCATGGTCACCTATCCGTCCACCCATGGCGTGTTCGAGGAAGGGATCAAGCGCATCTGTTCGATCGTCCACGCGCACGGCGGACAGGTCTATGTCGACGGCGCCAACCTCAATGCGATGGTGGGCCTCGCCGCACCTGGCCATTTTGGCGCGGACGTCTCACACCTCAACCTGCACAAGACGTTTTGCATCCCGCACGGCGGCGGCGGTCCCGGCGTGGGGCCGGTGGCGGTGAAGGCGCATCTCGCGCCGTTCCTGCCGGGGCATTTTGCGTTGACGGGCGGCGGCAGTGCGCAGCGCATCGGTCCCGTCAGCGCCGCACCTTTCGGCAGCGCCTCGATCCTGCCGATCTCGTGGATGTACGTCACGATGATGGGTGGCAGCGGGCTGAAGGCCGCGACCGAAAGCGCGATCCTTGCCGCCAACTACATTGCGCGGCGCCTGGCGCTGCACTACCCGGTGCTGTATTCCGGTCACGATGGCCTCGTCGCGCACGAGTGCATCCTCGACCTGCGGCCGCTGAAGGCCACCTCCGGCGTCGAGGCCGAGGACGTGGCCAAGCGCCTGATCGATTACGGCTTCCATGCGCCGACAATGAGTTTTCCGGTGGCGGGTACGTTGATGATCGAACCTACCGAATCGGAATCCAAGGCCGAACTCGATCGCTTCATCGAGGCGATGATCGCGATCCGCGGCGAAATCACCGCCATCGAGGAAGGCCGCTCCGATCGCGTCGATAATCCGTTGAAGCACGCGCCACACACGGCGGCAACGGTCACGGCGGACGAGTGGACGCGGCGATATGCGCGCACGACGGCGGCGTATCCGCCGGGCGTTGCGAAGAATGCGAAATACTGGCCGCCGGTTGCGCGCGTCGACAACGTCTACGGCGACCGCCACCTTTTCTGCAGCTGCATTCCGCTGCCCGACTACGCGACAGAAAGCGCTTGATGCGCGTCACCGTGCTGGGGGCGGGTGTCGTCGGCGTCACGGCGGCGTGGTATCTCGCGCAGGATGGCCACGAGGTCACCGTCGTCGACCGGCACGGCGGCGCCGGTCTCGAGACGTCGTTTGCCAATGGCGGCCAGATCTCGGCCTCGTATGCCGAGCCGTGGGCCAATCCCGATGCGCCGTTGAAGATACTGCAGTGGCTGGGCAAGGAAGACGCGCCGCTCCTGTTCCGGCTGCAGCTCGATCCGCAGCAATGGCGTTGGGGCCTGCAGTTCCTGCTGGAGTGCCTGCCCTCGCGCACGCGCCACAACACGATCCAGTGCCTCAACCTGGCGCTGTATTCGCGCGATTGCCTGAAGGAATTGCGGACGCAGACGGGCATCGAATACGACCACCTCGAGCGCGGCATCCTGTCGTTCTATACCGATCCAAAGGAGTTCGCGCACGGTGTCGAAGCGGCAGCGCTGATGCGCCAGTTCGGCTGCGACCGCGACGTAAAATCGGTCGACGAGTGTGTCGCGATCGAACCCGCACTGGCGGCATGTCGCGACAAGATTGCGGGCGGCATCTTCACCATCAGCGACGAATCGGGCGATGCGCAGCGCTTCACGACGGAGCTCGCGCGCATGGCGCAGGCGTGTGGTGTCGTGTTCCGCTGGAACATGGCCGTCGAGTCGCTGACCTTCGAGGGCGAC
>JBKJSU010000159.1:0-3295 GCA_046594415.1 Casimicrobiaceae bacterium
CTCGGCAACGACGTGCCGGTGCGCCTGACCGCTGGCGACGTCGTCATCTTTCCGCAGGGACATGCGCACAACATGGCGTCGCAGCCCGGACTGCCACCGCCCACCGGCACGCGCCTCGATAAAGTGCTGGCGCGTCGTCCGCGCCAGCTCAACTACGGTGGTGGCGGCGCGACCACGCGCCTCGTCTGCGGCTACCTGGCCTGCGATGACCGTCTCGCCCGGATGCTGCTTGCAGGGCTGCCTCCGCTGGTGCGTGTCAACGTGCGCGGATCCAATGCCGGCATCTGGCTCGAAGCATCGGTGCGCTATGCGCTGGCCGAGGCCCGCTCGCCGCGGCCCGGCGGCGCAGGCGTGCTGGCCAAGCTGTCCGAAGTGCTGTTCATCGAAGTGCTGCGCCTGTACATGAATGAGCAGGACCCCAATCGCACCGGCTGGCTAGCGGGCGTGGGCGATCGCATCGTCGGCGCCGCATTGAACGAACTGCACCAGCGTCCTGCCCATGCGTGGACGCTCGAGGAACTGGCGCGGGCGGCCGGCACCTCGCGCTCCGTGCTCGCGGAACGCTTCCAGCATATCGTCGGCAGTTCGCCGATGCAGTACCTGACGCAGTGGCGCATGCTGCTCGCGGCGAATCTCCTGTGCCGCAGCAACGCGCCGCTGGCGCGCATTGCCGAGGATGTCGGCTACCAGACCGACACGGCATTCAGTCGCGCGTTTCGGCGTGAGTTTGGCGCGCCTCCGGCGGCATGGCGGCGGCGCCAGTCGACGCCTGCAGCATCTGGAAGCGCGCGATCGCCGCCGGGGCGTTGAACAGCATCTGCTACCGATTGGTTAAGCTTGGCGAGAACGGCGCAGCCGGTCGCCTTAAGTGCACCATTGACGCTGGGCCACGCGCGCGTAACATCGCGACTTCGCGCGATACATCGGCGCGGGCCCGATCGAAAGAAAATTCCCCAATGTTCTCGATCCGAGGCGCCGGCCGGGGGCGTCGTCTTCCACCCGGCCAGCGGGATCGACGGGCAGGCCATCGCCGCGGTGCAGGCTGCCGTGCGCCGCCGCCTGCTGGCGAGCTTCGTTCGCCGCGGTCTGCTCGACCGCGATGCCGCGCACGCGATGCAGGCGTGGCCACACGACGGCGGGTTCTCCGTCGACGCATCGGTGCGCATCGAGGCCGCCGACCACGCAGGGCGGGAGCGCCTGCTGCAGCCACGCCACCCGCCCACCCCGCGCCATCCGCCGACGAACCGGCTCTCCGCCGCGCCGCTCGCTACGCGTGGGCCCTGCTGCTCGCCCGCATCGATGAAGTGTTCCCGCTCCGCTGCCCGCACTGCGGCGCCGACATGCGCAGCATCGCCTTCATCACCGACCGCGGCATCGTGCGCGACATCCTCATCTCCCGCGGCGAGCCGATCACCCCACCCCCCATCGCCCCGGCCCGCGGCCCGCCACTGTGGGAGATGCCGCCAGCAGAGCAGCCCGCGATCGAGCCGGCCCCGCCGGCACCGGTCTACGCCTTCGATCAGCGCATTGCCCGGTAGTGCCGCCGCCCACGAGCCGCTGCTGGACAGGGACCGTTTGCGCCTACGGCCACCGGTGCGGCAAACCACCGCCGCTCAGGTGGCGCCAGGCAGGGCAGCATCGCGATCCCGGTGGGGTTTGCAAATTGCTTCGGCACCCCACTCCGCATTGACTGATCCTGACAAGCTCAAGATACTCGCCCAGGTGGCGTTGGATTGCCTATCCTTGAATGCCGGCAGCGCAGGGAATGGTGGGCTGTGAAGGATTCGAACCTTCGACCTACGGATTAAGAGACGGTTTCTTTCGAACGTAGTTACTTTGAAGTCAGCAGCTTGCAACGCTTGCCCATCTCGAATTCAACGTGGCCAAGGCACAACTACGGCACAGTCAACATGCGCTGGTCACACACGGTTACACGCGCTTCTTCTGCACGGCTTGGCGCAGTAGTGCGTTGACGCGGGTCTGCCAGCCGCGTCCAGTAGCACGCAGTGCCGCCAGCACGTCCGGTTCGAGGCGCAACGAAACCATCGTCCGCGGCCTTTCGGCGCGTGGTCGTCCGCGCACTCGCCGCAAGTGCGCGGTACCTTCGACAAGTTGCGCATCCGGGTCCGCCCGGGCGGCCGCAGTAATGCGCGCGTCCTCTTCAATTGTCGGTCGAATCAGTTTTGGCTTCGCTTGAGTCAGCTTCGTTTTCATATAGTTCGATTTCCCTTCGATTTGCCTTGCGCAGGCTGATGATTCTGCGCATTCCGGCGCGCTGAGTGAAGGCCACGCAGAACAGCCGGCGCGCATGCGGGGCAAGCGCCACAAAACGCGTTTCTCCGTAATCGCGGCGTCGATCTTCCCAAACGACCGCGGCGTTCCAATCCAATTCGTCTGCCAGCGCCAACGACACGCCGTGCTTATCGAGGTTGGCGGCGTCCTTCACTTGATCGAACGTAATGCGCACACGAAGTATTGTATTGCCGTCAATGATTATTGTCAATACATAAAATAGGGCACGTTCTCCCGCTTATGCAGACCAGATGGCTCGCGTTTTCGTCAGGGGCGCATGGAAATGCGAATGGCCTCGGGCTGGGGCACCACAAAGCTGGCGAACCGATCTCCGTGCTTACGTACCCGATCGAGCGTCCGAGCCCCGAGGGCTGCGCAAGCACCAACCGGAAACCGGATGAGAACGACGCCCAGGGTTCTCACTGCCAGCAGCGAAAGTCAGTCACCCGAAGTCAACAATGCAGCGAATTACGCGTTTCGAGCCCGCGTCAATTTTGTCGGTTGTACGCGTTGCATTGGACGGGGAAGTCCATAAAGCCGGGTTAGGCCGCAGATTGTGACGATGAAGAAATGCCGAGCCGAATCGAACCACGACGGGACGTGTAAGGATAGGAAATCCAAGGCCCCAGCGCGCAGTCGGGAGCAACGTAGCACGTTGCGGTTTGCCCGGACCGCCGACAGCCAAGGCTACCTCTACGTGCCGGCCAACTATTCGATTCCGCGCTGACCGACAACGGGTGCGGGACGGCCGCTCAGGCCGTCAGCACGCGCGTCATCCGCTGCACATGCTCTGCCGGGCGCTGCAACTGGCCGCCTTCGGCCAGCACGGCGTGATCGAAGATCAGGTGGGCGAGGTCGTCGAAGTGCGCGTGGCCTTCGAGCCTCGCCACCAGCGGATGCTGGGGATTGATTTCAAGGATCGGCAGCGTCTCCGGTGCGCCCTGCCCTGCCTGCTGCATCAGCCGCGCAAGGTGCGAGCTGGCTTCGCCGGCCTCCACTACGA
>JBKJSU010000280.1:0-3874 GCA_046594415.1 Casimicrobiaceae bacterium
CGCGATGCCGTCGTGCATCGACTCGGCGAATTTCTGCTGGTGCCGGTCGCTGCGCAGCTTCTGCTCTTCTTCCGGATTCGAAATGAACGCGGTCTCGACCAGGATCGACGGGATGTCAGGCGCCTTCAGTACCGCAAAGCCCGCCTGCTCCACGCTCGACTTGTGCAGCGCGTTATGGCTGCCGATGCCGTCCAGCACGTGTTGTCCCACCTTGAGGCTGTCGCTGATCTGCGCGGTTTGCGACAGGTCGAGCAGCGTGCGCGCCAGCACGGGATCGCGCCGGTCGAGGTCGACGCCGCCGATCAGGTCCGCGTCGTTTTCCTTCTGCGCCAGCCACTTCGCGGCGGCGCTGGTGGCCCCGCTCTCGGACAGCGCGAACACCGATGAGCCCTTGGCGCGCGCCTCGCGAAATGCGTCGGCGTGCACGGAGATGAAGAGGTCCGCCTGCACGCGCCGCGCTTTCTGCACCCGCTGCGCCAGCGGCACGAAATAGTCCGCGTCGCGCGTCAGCATCGCGCGCATGTTGGGTTGTGCATCAAGCATCGACTTCAGCTTGCGCGAGATGGCAAGCACGACGTCCTTCTCGTAGGTGCCGCGGGGGCCGATCGCGCCGGGGTCCTCGCCGCCGTGGCCAGGGTCGATCGCCACGGTGATGCGGCGCTGCGCGGGTTTGGGTTCCGGGCGCGCCGCCGGCGTGCCCTTCTCCACCGTCTTGCCCGCCATTTTTTCCGGTGGTGGCGCTGCCGCGGCCGGCGGTGTTGCCGCGCGTTCCTTGACGCGCTCGGATTCGAGCAACGCCATCAGCGGGTCCAGCGGCACCGGCGGATAGAGATCGAGCACCAGCCGATGCCCGAACTCGCCGACCGGCGGCAGCGCGAAGAGATCAGGCTTGACGTCGGTCTTGAGGTCGAACACGACGCGCAGCGCAGTGGCCGATTTGCGGCCCACGCGAATGCCCGCCAGATACGGGTCGCCGGGCTGCACCCGCGACGGCAGGTAGGCGAGTTCCGGCGTCAGCTCGACGCCTTCCAGATCGATCACGAGCCGATCGGGATTCCGCAGCGCGAACAACGCGTGCGGCAGCGGCGTGGGCGTCTCCACGATGACGCGCGTGTATTCCTCCGCGGGCCAGACGCGCACCGAGGCGATGCGCATCGCTTGCGCCCACACGTCGGGGCGCACGAAGCCTGCGGCAGGCAGCAACAGCCAGCGACAGATGCGCCGGCGTTCAACGCTGATGCCTACGGCGCGGGTGGCGGCGGGTGGAGCGCCTGCACGGCGGCTACGCATGACTGTCCCGCCGGCGTATGGGCGCGCAGCGTGAGCACCCGCCCTCCGCCCGCGGCGGGCACGGCGAGCACGACGTCGAGGTCAGGCTGCGGAAGAAGGTCACCGATGCGCTCCGGCCACTCGATCAGGCAGATGCTGTCGCTGCGGAAACATTCGGCAAGTCCGGCTGTTTCCCATTCGCTTGGATCGGCGAACCGATAAAAATCAAAGTGATAGAAGTATAAACTCGAAACCGCATAATGTTCAACCAGCGTGTAGGTCGGACTCTTGACCGGGCCGGTCCAGCCCCGTGCCCGCAGGCCGCCGCGCACCAGCGTGGTCTTGCCGGTGCCCAAGTCCCCGTGCAGCGCGATGACCATGCCGCCCGTTGCCGCCCCCGCAATGGCCGCACCGGCGCGTTCCGTCGCCGTGGCGTCCGCCAATTGCAGTTGCGTGGACATGGGTGTCGGCGCCATCCCTCAAGAATAACCGCGTTGCGCTACGCTAGCGCCAATGGCAACCACACCCGTCCCGATGGTGAGCCGGCCCGCACGCGACTGGGCCGGCCTCGCTTTGGCGTTGGGGCAATGGGGACGCGAACTCGGCTTCGAGGAGGTCGGCATCGCGGATACCGACCTCGCGACCGAAGAAGCGCACCTCCAGCGCTGGCTGGCCGCAGGCCGGCACGGGTCGATGGCGTACATGGCACGGCATGGCACCGCGCGCGCCCGCCCGGCCGAACTCGTGCCCGGCACGCTGCGCGTGATCACCGCGCGAATGAACTACCTGCCACCGGATGCGGACGATCCCGCGGCGACGCTGGCCGCGGGCGAGCGCGCCTACATTGCGCGCTATGCGCTCGGCCGCGATTACCACAAGGTGCTGCGCCAGCGCCTGCAGCAGCTGGCCGACCGCCTCGCCGCGGAAGTTGGCCCGTTCGGCTACCGTGTATTCACCGACAGCGCGCCGGTGCTCGAAGTGGCGCTGGCGGCCAAGTCCGGGCTCGGCTGGCGCGGCAAGCACACGCTGCTGCTGACGCGGACCATGGGCTCGTGGTTTTTTTTGGGCGAGATCTACACCGACCTGCCGTTGCCGCCCACGCCGCCGGTGGCAGGCCACTGCGGCACCTGCACGGCATGCATCGGCGCGTGTCCCACGGGCGCCATCGTCGCGCCCTATGAGCTCGATGCCCGCCGCTGCATCTCGTACCTCACGATCGAATTGCAGGGCAGCATTCCCGAGGCACTGCGCCCACTGATCGGCAATCGCGTGTACGGTTGCGACGACTGCCAGCTGGCGTGTCCGTGGAATCGTTTTGCGCAAGCCGCCGCCGCCAACGACTTCAAGGTCGTGCGCAACGGCCTCGACCGCGCGACGCTGATCGACCTGTTCGGCTGGAGCGCTGCCGACTTCGATACTCGGATGGCGGGCAGCGCCATCCGCCGGATCGGCTACGAACGCTGGCTGCGCAATCTCGCGGTCGGCCTCGGCAATGCACCGCGCTCGGCCGCGGCGCTCGCGGCGCTGAAGCAACGCGCCGACGATCCTTCGGCGCTGGTGCGCGAGCACGTGGCCTGGGCCATCGCGCGGCAACAGCCAGCGGCCTGAGGCCGCGTCGCGCTCAAGCGCCCTCGCCGGCCGGCACCCACGCCTTCAGGAACGCAACGAGTTTCGCGCGATCGTAATCCTTGCCGGATTCGAGCGATCCGGTGTCCTGCGAATGCAGGAGCCGCCCGTCGCCGTCGAGCACGAAGAGGTGCGGGTAGCCCTGGATCTTCGGCCAGCGCGACAGCAGCGCTTCGTTCTTGTTTTCCTTCGACCAGTTCACCTTGACCCATACGTAGCCGGCGTCGCGCAGTGACCGCACGTCGGCGTTGGCATCGACGAAACGGTCGAGGATGTGGCACCACGCGCACCACTCGCCGCCAACGTCGACCAGCACCCGCTTGCCCTGGGCCTTGGCCTGCGCGGCCGCCATCGCCACATCGGCGGCGGCATCGCGCGCGGGATCGAACCTGGTCGGCAGCGACTGTGCGGCGCTGGCCGCGGCGAAGGCCAGCAGCGCGCCGGCAAAAGCGAAACGGGAAAGGGATTTGAACATGATCACCGGATCAGTTGGTTCATCGACACGATGGGCAACATGATCGCGAGCACCAGCACCAGCACGATCGCCCCCATCACCACAATCAGCGCAGGCTGTAGCAGCGCCGCAAGCCAGGCGAGACGCCGCTCGGCATCGCGCTCCAGTTCCTCCGCCGCGCGCGCCAGGAACCGCGCCGGGCGGCCGGTCTGCTCGCCGCTTGCCACCAGGTGCAGCAGCACCGGCGGAAACACACGCTGCTCGCGCAGCGCGCGCGACAACGCGACGCCTTCGCGGACCAGCGCGCTCGCGCGCCGCGCGGCGGCAGCCATCGGCATCGTGCGCACGACGTCGGCTGCAGCCTCGAGCGAGCGCAACAGCGGCGCGCCGCTGCCCACCAGAATGGATAACGTGCTGGCGAAGCGCGCCGCGTCGAGGCTGCGCACCAGGCGGCCCACGATGGGCAGCCGCAGCAGCACCCCATCCCAGCGCGCGCGCAATGCCGGCTGCCGGCGCGCCCACAGC
>JBKJSU010000457.1:0-3287 GCA_046594415.1 Casimicrobiaceae bacterium
CGGGATGGAGCACGACGAACGGATACTCGACGCGCCAGTCGGTGGCATCGGTCACATGCGACACCCGCGCCAACCCGTCGAACGCGATGTTGTCCTTGTGCGTATGCCGGCCAAGCACGCGCCGCGTGCGCTTGCGCAATTCGGCGGTGGCCGGAAACGACGCGGCGAAACGGTCCACGGCGGCGTTGGCGGCCGCCACGAGTTGCGCTACCTTGGCATCGCGCGATGCGTCCGCACCCGCGCCGGCCAGTCGTCGTGTCTCGATCTCGCGCAGCCGGTGGCGCAGCGCCTCGACCAGCAGGCCCTGCCGCTTCGGGTTGTCAAGCAAGTCGTCCTGCAGATACGGATTGCGTTCGACCACCCAGATGTCGCCCAGCACTTCGAACAGCATCCGGGCCGATCGCCCGGTTCGCCGCTCGCCACGCAATTCATCCAGCAAGGCCCAAAGTTCGTGCCCGAGCAGCCGGATGACGATCTCGCGATCGGAGTACGACGTGTAGTTGTACGGAATCTCGCGCAGACGCGGGGCATCCACGCGGGGCTGCGCGACATCGACAAAGGCTTCGGCAATGGTATTCATGGCAGCCTGCTAGTCTACCGCAGCGCAACATGGGCGCGCCCTCGACGCCCTCCGTCGCGGTAAACTAACGGTCTCGCCGGACGACCGGGACATCCCCGCCATGAAATCTCTGCTCACCACGACGCTTTTGATCGCAGCGCTCGGCCTCGTCGCTGGCTTCGGCCAAGCCGCCGCCCCGGCCCAGGACGACGCTTGGGCCAAGAACCTCGCCCAATGGCGCGCCGACGGCGACAAACGCCTGAAGAGCGAACGCGGCTGGCTGTCCATCGTGACCCGTGACGAACTCACCGCCGGCAAATACCGGATCGGCTCGGCGCCGGACAACGACGTCAAATTGCCCAAGGCGCTGTCCCCGGCCTACCTCGGCACAATGGAAGTGGGGCAGGACAAGGCGCGCCTGGTGCTGGCCCCGGGCCAGACGATGCGCACGGTGGCCAAGGGCGACGGCGGCGAAGAATTCACCACGCGCGATTTCGTCACCGGCGCCACGCGCCTCGAATGGGCCACCGCAGGGCGACTGTCGCTGCAGATCGTCAAGCGTGAGGACGGCAAAATCGTCGTGCGCGCCGCCGATCGCGAATCGCCACGGCGCACCAACTTTGCCGGCCGCCAGTGGTACGAGCCCAGGGCCGAGTACAAGGTGCCGGCGAAGTTCGTGCCGCACCCCGACGGCGCCACCATTCCCATCGCCAACGTGCGCGGCGAGATCAGCTACGAAAAGGTCGCGGGCACGCTCGAATTCGTGCTCAATGGCCAAAAGACCACGCTCGATGCGCTGGACGACGACGGCGACCTCTTCATCATCTTCCGCGATGCGACCAGCGAATCCACCACGTATCCGCCGGGACGCTTCCTGTCGATCGAAAAGCCCAAGGATGGCCAGTGGGTCGTCGACCTGAACCGCGCGTACAACCCGCCGTGCGCATTCTCCGCGTACACGACGTGCCCATTGCCGCCGCCGCAGAATTGGCTGAAGGCGCCGGTGGCCGCCGGCGAGCGCTACGCCGGGCGCAAGTCCTGACCTGACCAGGGGCCGCAGCCCCTAGGCTATTCACTCCGCCTGAACCTGACCGGGGCTTAAGCAGGGCGCGGTCCGGATACGCCGTATAGTGGTCGATACCAAACGGCCAACGATGAAATCAAATTCACGCACGTCCATCGCGCTCGCCGCGCTCATCGGCGCGTTGATCGGCACGATCGCGCCGGCTGCGGCCGGCATGGTCGACGCCGTCGAGTTCTACAACGCCTCGCTCGATCACTATTTCGTCACCGCGAATACCGCCGAGATCGGCAAGCTCGATTCGGGGTTCTTCGTGGGCTGGCAGCGCACGCAGCAAGTATTCAAGGTGCTCGACCCCGCCGACACGTCGCCCGGCGCATCGCCGGTGTGCCGCTTCTACGGCAGCCCCGCGGCCGGGCTCGACTCGCACTTCTACTCGGTGTCGCCGGTCGAGTGCGCGGAGGTCAAGCAGAAATTTCCGACGGCATGGCTGCTGGAGTCGGACAACGTCTTCCAGGCCTATCTGCCCAACATCGTATCCGGCGCATGCCCCGCCAATACGCGGCCCGTCTATCGCACCTGGAACAAACGCGTCGACTCCAATCATCGCTACGCCACGGACCCGGCGATCCAGGACCAGATGCTGGCCAAGGGTTATGTCGCGGAAGGCTACGGGACCGACCCGAAACGCCTCGTCGCAATGTGCGCGCCGGTGCCGGTAACCGCGCAGCCGCCGTCGTGCACGCTGACCGCCACCAGCACCAATCCCGTGGCCGGCGCCGACATCCTGCTGATGGCCGCCTGCAGCGGCAACCCGACGAGCTACAGCTGGACGGGATGCACGGGCACGGGCTCCACCTGTGGCGCCACCTCGGCGAGTCCGGGCGTCGTCGTGTATGCGGTCATTGCCGCCAACGCCGCCGGCACCAGTGCGCCCGCCACCGTTCAGGTTACGTGGCGGACGCCGCCCGCGCCGCCGCCGCCGGAAGCCAAGCCGGTGTGCAGTCTCGTCGTCACCACCGCGCAGCAAACACCGGTCGTCAATTCGCAGGTGGTGCTGCAGGCATCTTGTTCGGGCGAGCCCACGGCCTACGAATGGACCAACTGCAGCAGTTCGACCAGCGTGTGCAAACAGCGCGTGAGCATCCCCGGCGTCCAGACGTACTCAGTGCGGGCTACCAATTCCGGCGGCACCGGCAATACCGTGAGCGCCAACGTCAGCTGGGTTGCCAGTCCGCCGCCGCCACCCGGTCTTTGCGCGCAGTTCCCGGAAACGCTCTACACCGATTTCGGAAACTCGGGCGGCCTCGCGTATTCGACGTTCTCCGAAACGGGTTTCCGCTGGAACGGCGCGTGGGCGGTTCGCTTCACCGTTCCGGGCACGGCGCCCGACACCGCGTTCGGATCGCTGCAGGTGGCCGAGTACAACGGGCCGCCGACCTACCGCGAGGCGACCCTGTCGCGCACCGCGTGCGATTTTCGCGCGATCGACGCCAGCGGCAACAATGGTCCCTTGGCGTTCGCCTCCGGCAATACGGCGTCGTTGACGTTTGTGGTCGGCGCGTCGATGCCGAGCTATCCGGGATTGGCCCCTGGCGGCACGTACTACCTCAACGTGCGCAACTACCTGTCCGGATCCAGTGCGATTACCTGCGCATCGCCCGGCCGTTGCGACGCGCTGACGAACATCAATCTGCCGCACTGACC
>JBKJSU010000511.1:0-4993 GCA_046594415.1 Casimicrobiaceae bacterium
CGCGTGCCGGTTGCGGCGCGCTGTTCATGCCCGGCAAGAAATCTTCAGCGAGAGGTGCCAGCAGGATCGCTCCGGCAGCGAGGATGGCTCCACCGCCAAGCAGCGTCCACTTGGAGCGCATCGTGCGCCGCACGCGGGCGCGTCGCGCCTCGGCAGGGGAGACCTCGGGCAACGCCACTGCGCCCGGAATGATCGTCGGCGGCCCGTTGTTGAACGGCGTGGCGATCACCAGGGCACCTTCCGGCGTCTCGTCGTCCGTGCCGGGCACTTCGCGTTCCACGGTGGCCGCGGCGCCGATGGCGCGAAGCGTGGCCGCGATGCGCTCGGCATCGGTCTTTTGCACCTGGCGCTTGATCACCTGGGGCATGCCGCCGAAGAGTCCTTCCGCGACGTCCAGCGGCAATCCGGTGACGCGAACAAACTTGTTCTTGACCTCGTCGACGTCGGCGCCGCCGAGCGTCCGGCCTTGTATTACAACGCGATAGAACATTCCTTACCCCCATCTCACCACGCCTGGTAGTGTCGAATCGCGTCCGCGTGGTGTCGTCAAACCCGCCCGCGACACCAACGCCGACGGGAGGACAATGGGCGTAAAGCAAATTTGATGCCTACTACAACCTGACCGGGGCAGAACCAGACCGGGATGCCGCCGTGGCCGCCGCGACGACAAATTCACCCGGCACGCGATAGCCCTGCCCGTGGCGCCACGCCTCGATCGCCTCGACATAGCGCCTGCTGACCCGCGCGCGGACGTCGTCATCGAAGCGCGACCATGCCAGCGCCACGGGGCCGCCGACAAACGCGGCGTGACAGGCATCGTCGGCATCGGCGTAATCCAGCGTCGCCGCAAGGCGATGCTGCTCGATGTTCCCGAACCCGGCCTCGGCGCACAGGTGCGCCAACGCATTGCCCTGCCCCAGGCGAAAAAAAAGCGGGCACATGTCGCCCTGAATTTCGGCGTCGACGATCGAAAACAGTGCCGACCATCCGCACCGCGCGCGCTCGCCCCACACCGCGAGTACGATGCGCCCGCCCGGCCTTAAGACCCGGCGCATCTCGCGCACTGCCTGCCCGGGATGGGGCATGTACATCAGTCCAAGCGCGCACAGCACAACATCGAAGCCGGCGTCGGGCAGGTCCAGGCGCTCCGCATCCATGCGCGCGAAGTTGACGTTGGCTACGTTGCCCTCCCGTGCCTGCCGTTGCGCCGATTCGACCATCCGACCCGACAGATCGACACCCATCACCTCGCCGTCGGGTCCAACCAACGCCGCCGCGGCGCGGGCGGTCAGCCCGGTGCCGCAGGCAACGTCCAGCACACGTTCGCCCGGCGCCAACGCCGCGCATGCCATCAATTCGGCATGCGCGGAGGCCAGCTGCACCTGCCACAACGGGTCATAGGATGCCGCAGCCAGGTCCCAGCCGTAGCGCTGGACCCGTCGTTGCAGTCTCGGGTCCATTCGGCGCGGTCCCTTAACGACGGGTGACGACGATTTCGAGATACTCGCCAGGCACGACCAACGAATGCGGGCCGGCGCGGTTCAAGCCGTTCAGCAATTCCGTGAGGTCATGCTCCAGCGCGGCAGCCTTGTCCGGCGGCAGTGCCGCAAACGCCTTGTGCACGGGTCCGTACCACGTGCGGAAGGTGTCGATGAAGTGGGCGGCCGAGCGATAACGGAAATTGAAGATCCGCGGCGTGATCGCAATCGTCGCGGCCTGTTCGCCGAAGAACGCGCGCAGATGCGTCTCGACGCCCCAGCGCGACGGCGGCTGCACGCCCGCGGGCGGCGGCAGATGGCGGCCCAGCGTCTTGAACATCTGCCCGATGAAACCCTCCGGCGTCCAGTTGGCAAGACCGATACGCCCGCCTGAGCGGCATACGCGCGCCATTTCGGCGGCCGCTCGTTCCTGGTCGGGCGCGAACATTACTCCGAAGGTCGACAGCACGACGTCGAAGCTTGCATCGTCGAATGGCAACGCTTCCGCGTCGGCCACCTGGAATTTCACATCCAGGTGCTCGGCGCGCGCGCGCTCGGCGCCGCGATCGAGCAGCGTGGATACGTAGTCGGTCGACGTCACTTTGCAGCCGCGGCGCGCGGCAGCCAGCGTGGCATTGCCGTTGCCGGCCGCCACGTCGAGCACGGTTTCGTCCCAGCGCAGGTCGCAGGCTTCGGCCAGCGATTCGCCGACGATCTGCAGCGTGGTGCCAATCAGTGCGTAGTCGCCGCTGGCCCATGCCATCTGCTGGCGGCTCTTGAGTGCGGGAAAATCAATGGGTGCGTTCATGGTGTCGGGTTCCTGATGAAGTCGATGATGAGAAAGTTTCCGTCGAGAACGGCGTTGCCCGAATCCGGTTCCGTCCTGCGGCGCACTTTGGGGCCACGCGTCGCATGGCGTCCTGCCCGCGCGTCGCCATGGCCTTTCCGCTCGTCCGCATGTCGTCGCGCCGGCGCTGGGCATTGTCCGGACGTCCGCCATTACTACCCGATCGTCCTGCTGCAAGCCAGCGCGCCTGCAAGCCCCTTGGCACCGCCCGGCAACGCGGCCACAATCCACGGCATGGAAGCGCACCCCGAAGGGCAATCGTCATGACTACGCAAGACATCGCGGCGGCATTGCAGCGCGTGGAGAGCGTCATGCGGCGCCGTCCGGATCTGGGCCTGCATGACGACGCGCCCGCCACGGCGCGCTGGGAGCATGGCACCCGGGTCGTGGCCACGCATGCCAATGGGACGCAGATGGCCACCGACATGCCGGGAGAGTTGGGGGGCACGGGCGACAAGGTGACGCCGGGCTGGATGTTTCGCGCGGGGCTGGCCTCGTGCGCGGCCACCTCCATCGCGCTGACCGCAGCGGCGCAGGGCATCGAACTGACCACGCTCGAAGTGCGCGCCAGCAGCCGCTCGGACGTGCGCGGCATGCTCGGCATGGTGGATGCCGATGGCACGCCGGTGGGTGCCGGGCCGAGCGACATGCAGTTGCACGTGCGCATCGCCGCAACCGGCATCGAACCGGCGCGATTGCGCGCGCTCGTCAACGACGCTTATCGCTGTTCGCCGATCCCCAACGCGGTGTTGACCGCGTTATCGGTGGATTTGCGTATCGACGTGGCCGCCGGTTAGGTGGCTCCAGATCATGGACGCGCTATCGGAAACCCTTCGTGTCGTGCGCCTCGTGGGCGCCGTCTTCATCCAGGGGAAATTCACGGCACCGTGGTGCTATCACTCGCCCAGCGCAGACTCCGCCGCGCCGGTGCTCGAACCCGGCGCCGAGCGCGTGGTGATCTTCCATCTCATCACCGAAGGCGAGTGCTTCGTCGAGCTCGGCAACGACGCGCCGGTGCGCCTGATCGCCGGCGACGTCGTCATCTTTCCGCAGGGACATGCGCACAACATGGCGTCGCAGCCCGGACTGCCACCGCCCACCGGCGCGCGCCTCGATAAAGTGCTGGCGCGTCGTCCGCGCCAGCTCAACTACGGTGGTGGCGGCGCGACCACGCGCCTCGTCTGCGGCTACCTGGCCTGCGACGACCGTCTCGCCCGGATGCTGCTTGCCGGGCTGCCTTCGCTGGTGCGTGTCAACGTGCGCGGGTCCAATGCCGGCATCTGGCTCGAAGCATCGGTGCGCTATGCGCTGGCCGAGGCCCGCTCGCCGCGTCCCGGCGGCGCAGGTGTGCTGGCCAAGCTGGCCGAAGTGCTGTTCATCGAAGTGCTGCGCCTCTACATGAATGAGCAGGACCCCAATCGCACCGGCTGGCTGGCGGGCGTGGGCGATCGCATCGTCGGTGCCGCATTGAACGAACTGCACCAGCGTCCGGCCCATGCGTGGACGCTCGAGGAATTGGCGCGGGCGGCCGGCACCTCGCGTTCCGTGCTCGCGGAACGCTTCCAGCATCTCGTCGGCAGTTCGCCGATGCAGTATCTGACGCAGTGGCGCATGCTGCTCGCAGCGAATCTCCTGTGCCGCAGCAACGCGCCGCTGGCGCGCATTGCCGAGGATGTCGGCTACCAGACCGACACGGCGTTCAGTCGCGCGTTTCGGCGCGAGTTTGGCGCGCCTCCGGCGGCATGGCGGCGGCGCCAGTCGACGCCTGCAGTGTCTGGACGTGCTCGATCGCCTCCCGGGCGTTGAACAACATCCGCTCCCGATTGGCTACGCTTGGCGAGAACGGCGCAGCCGCTCGCCTTAAGTGCACCATTGACGCTGGACCACGCGCGCGTTCCCCAATGCGATCGTGCGCGCCGACAAGCGCGACGCCGAATACTGGCTGTCGCAGGCCAATCTCGACGCGGCGCCGGAAGACGCCAAGGATTTTTTCAAAGGCGCGATGCTGTCGCTCAACCCGTACTTGGCGGCGGGCAAGTTCAAGCCCTTCGATGGCAACGGTGAATTGACCCCCGGCATCACGTCGGTGGCCACCTATGGCCATACCAAGGGCCACACGATCTACATGGTCGAAAGCAAGGGGCAGAAGATGGCGGTACTGGGCGACCTGATGCATGTGGCGGCGGTGCAGTTTCCGCAGCCTGCCGTCACCATCCAGTTCGACACCGACTCCAAGGCCGCGGCGATCCAGCGCAAGAAGGTCTACACCGAAGGCGCGAAGCAGGGCTTCTGGCTGGCGGTGGCGCACCTGCCGTTCCCCGGCGTCGGCCACATTCGCGCCGACGGCCAGGGCTACCTCTACGTGCCGGCCAACTATTCGATTCCGCGCTGACCGACAACGCGTGCGGGACGCCCGCTCAGGCCGTCAGCACGCGCGTCATCCGCTGCACATGCTCCGCCGGGCGCTGCAACTGGCCGCCCTCGGCCAGCACGGCGTGATCGAAGATCAGGTGGGCGAGGTCGTCGAAATGCGCGTGGCCTTCGAGCCTCACCACCAGCGGATGCTGGGGATTGATTTCAAGGATCGGCAGCGTCTCCGGTGCGCCCTGCCCTGCCTGCTGCATCAGCCGCGCAAGGTGCGAGCTGGCTTCGCCGGCCTCCACTACGA
>JBKJSU010000326.1:0-4640 GCA_046594415.1 Casimicrobiaceae bacterium
CTTGAGGACGGGGCCGGAGAAGTCCACTTGACCGGGATCGGTCGAAATGTCGGCGGCGACCTTGATGCCTTCGGCTTCGAGCGCCTTGACGATCGCGTCGCGACCGCCCTTGCCGAAGTCGTTGTTCACCCACATCACGGCAACCGAATTGGCCTTGACGTTGTTCTTGAGGTACTTGGCCACCTTCGGCATCGCGGTGGATTGCGTGAACGACGTGCGGAAGATGAACGGGTTGCCCTGCTGCGTGATGTTGGCCGCTTCACCGCCCGTGAAGTTGGGGATCTCGGCCTTCTTGGTTTCCGCCATGCTGACGATGATCGAGCCGGAGAACACCGGACCCATCACGACGTAGGCGCCGTCGTCGACCGCCTTTTGCGACAGCGCCTTGGCCACGCCCGGATTGGTCTGCGTGTCGACTGAGATCACGTCGATCTTGCGGCCCAGGATGCCACCGGCAGCGTTGATTTCCTTGAAAGCCAGCTTGACGCCGTTATCGAAGTTGGTGCCCGCGGTGGCGCCGCCACCGGACAGTTCGACGATGTTGTAGATCTTGACCGGCGCCTGGGCGGCGACGGCGAACGGAACGGCCAGCGCGATGGCGGCGGCCAGGCTGCGGATACTGCAAATCATGGTGACTCCTCCTTGGGTACTTAGAACGGGGCGCCTCGCAACTGCGGTCATGCCGGCTGGTTCTTCCTGGATCCGTGCGGCGCGCGTTCGACCGGGCGGCTGGCGTGGAGCAGGGTTGCAACGTGCCGATTTGTGCGATTAACGCTCTTGTGTGCGATCACCGGACCGACAATATGCCTGTCGCTGATGGCGGTCAAGGGCGATAATCGAAATGTTGTGCGTTTAACGCACAACGAGTATCGTGGAATCTTTCGAACCTCGCATTCTGCTCCGATGGCCAAGCGCGCAACAACCATTACCGCTCGACCCGCCTCGCGTGCCGCGAGTGACGCGCCCCGCGTGCCGCCACCTGCCGCTCTACCGACGGCGAGGGCCGCCGCCGCGCCGGCCGGTCCGTCCGCCGCCGAGGCAATCGAGGCGATGAGTGGCGACCCCAATTTCATGACGTCGCTCGCGCGCGGCTTGGCGGTGGTCCGCGGCTTCACCCAGCAGAAGCGCAGCCTCACGATCTCGCAATTGAGCCATCGCACGGGCATTCCACGCGCCGCGGTACGGCGTTGCCTGTACACGCTGGCCAAGCTTGGCTACGTCGGCGCCGACGACGGCAAGAGCTTTTCGCTGAAGCCCAAGATCCTCGGGCTGTCGCACGCCTACCTGTCGTCGACATCACTGGCCACAGCGGCGCAACCGCTGCTGGACCGGGTCAGCGACATGCTGCACGAGTCGTCGTCGATCGCGCTCATGGAAGGCGACGAGATTCTCTATCTCGCACGGTCGTCCACGATGCGCCGCATCATGTCGGTGGACCTTTCCATCGGCACGCGTCTGCCGGCGTACTGCACGTCGATGGGTCGCGTGCTGCTGGCCCATCTGCCGCCGGACGAACTCACGGCCTATTTCGAACGGGTGAAATTGATCGCCTACACCAATCGCACGGTGATCGCGCCGGCGCAGATTCGGGTGGAACTGGAGCGCGTGGGGGCGGAAGACCACGCCGTGGTCGATCAGGAACTGGAACTTGGACTGCGGTCCATTGCCGTCCCGGTGCGCGATCTTTCGGGACGGGTGGTGGCGGCGATGAACATCGGCACGCAGGCGGCGCGTGTGTCCATCGCCGATCTGGAGCGACGCTGCCTGCCCGAATTGCGCGACGCCGCCCAGGAACTGGGGACCACGTTGTTGGCCTGAGTGCTGCGCGTTGGCGCCCGACTGTTTCCAGGAGATCGCCGCGGAAGCGGGCGCCGGCCACGGGCTTGATGCAGCGCGGGACCGGAGTCAGCGCCCGTAGTTGAGGTAGAGCCAGATCAGCGCCATGCTGCCGATGATCGACAGGATCCATCCCGCCGGATGGAACCTGCCGTCCGGATTCTTGAAGAGCAGGCTGCCGACGACGCCGCCCACCAGCGAGCCGCCGATGCCGAGCAGCGTCGTCATCCAGAAGCCCAGCGACACCGCGCCCGGATAGAGGAAGCGGGCCAGAAGGCCGACGACGAAGCCGACCACAATCATTGAGATGATGCTCATGATGCCCATCGGGACCTCCAGTATCAGGATGAGGGAGTCGGTTGGCGCATGGGTGTTGTTCGCCGCACGCGCCGGGAAGCAAATGCTAGCACGATGCCGGTGTAATGCCGGCTACGGGCGCGGCGACTGCAAGGTCATGAACAATCGATTCCGGACAGCGGCGCTGCTGGCATTGTGCACCGCCACGTTGGGCGCGGCGCCGCCGGCGAATGCGGCCGTGTGCGAAGCCGCAAGTGGCGCGAAGCTGCTGCCGCTGGTGGAGCTTTTCACCTCCGAGGGCTGCGACAGTTGCCCGCCGGCCGACCGCTGGCTCACGTCGAAATTTCCGGCGCCGGCTGCGGGCGCCACGGCGTCGGTACTGGCCTTTCATGTCGACTACTGGGATCGCCTGGGCTGGAAGGACCGGTTTGCCAGCGCGCAGTTCACGCAGAGGCAATATGCGGCGATGCGCGCCGGCGGCGAGACCTTCGTTTACACGCCGCAGGTGCTGGTGCAGGGGCGCGACACGCGCAACTGGGCGGGCGGGGCCGCCACTGACAAGGTCGGCGCGGCCCGTGCCCGCGCCGCGCGCGTCGACGTGAAGCTTGTCATCGACCTCGCGGCCACCGACGCCATCAGCACGCGTCTCGATGTCCGGGTCGCCGACCAGGCGCTGGCGAAGCGCGCCGAAGCGTGGCTTGCCTACACCGATAGCCGCCTCGTATCCGACGTGAAGGCCGGCGAGAACCGTGGCGTGCGCCTGACGCACAACCACGTGGTGCGCACGCTGGCGGGGCCGTTCACGCTCGATGCGCAGGGCCGTCTCGATACTGCGCTGCAGTTGCCGTTGCCCGCCGAGCGTGGCCGCGACGCCGCATTGGTCGCCGTCGTTCAGGACTCACGCAATGGCGAGGTATTGCAGACGCTGACGTTGCCGGTGTGCGCGACGCTGTAGCAGGATATCCGTAGGCGAGGCTTCAGCCTCGCTGGGTCGATGCTGCGACATCCCTGCGAGGCTGAAGCCTCCCCTACAGGGTTACGCGGCACGCTGCAGCCCCGTCCGTCAATTCACGATCTGCCGCAGCTCGCCCGCCATGTAGCGCGCGGCGATGACGGGCATCGCCACCGGCTTGATCTTCGACGCCATGCCCGCAGCGCCGAACTGCTGGTAGCGCTCGACGCAGATCGCCTTGGCCGCCAGCATCGCGGGTTTCAGGAAATCGCGCGGATCGAACTTCGACGGATTTTCGACCAGGTACTTGCGCACCGCCGCCGTCATCGCCAGCCGGATGTCGGTGTCGATGTTGATCTTGCGCACCCCGTGGCGGATGCCTTCCTGGATTTCCTCCACCGGCACGCCGTAGGTTTCCTTCATGTCGCCGCCGAACTCGCGGATCTGTGCCAGCAGGTTCTGCGGCACCGAGGAGCTGCCGTGCATCACGAGATGCGTGTTGGGGATGCGCGCGTGGATGGCCTTGATGCGGTCGATGGCCAGGATGTCGCCGGTGGGCTTGCGCGAGAACTTGTACGCGCCGTGCGACGTGCCGATGGCAATGGCCAGCGCATCGAGCTGCGTGGACTTGACGAAATCGGCAGCCTCATCCGGATCGGTGAGCAGCATCTCGCGCGTCATCGTGCCCTCGGCGCCGTGGCCGTCCTCCTTGTCGCCCTTCATCGTCTCGAGCGAGCCGAGGCAGCCCAGTTCGCCTTCCACGGTGACGCCGATCTTGTGCGCCATGTCGACGACCTTGCGCGTGACGCCGACGTTGTAGTCGTAGTCGGCGATGCTCTTGCCGTCTTCCTTCAGCGAGCCGTCCATCATCACCGACGAAAAACCGAGTTTCATCGCGGACTCGCATACCGCGGGAGACTGCCCATGATCCTGGTGCATCACGACCGGGATGTGCGGATAGCTCTCCACCGCCGCTTCGATCAGGTGCCGCAGGAACGTCTCCCCTGCGTATTTGCGCGCGCCGGCCGACGCCTGCATGATCACGGGGCTGTCGGTTTCGGCCGCCGCCGCCATGATGGCCTGCACCTGCTCCAGGTTGTTGACGTTGAACGCGGGCAGACCGTAGCCGTGGTCGGCGGCGTGGTCCAGCAGTTGACGCATCGAGACGAGGGCCATCGGAGAATCCTTGGGCAGAAACGGCGAAGGTCCTCATTTTACAGCCCCGCTTGCACGGCACGCGCTGCCGGGTCAACCCTGTATACCCTCGCTTCCGGTACCGGGTTCCGGCACCTCCGGCGGATCGCTGTCGGCGTCGGTCGGCTTGCGATCGGTGCCACGCCGCCGCGTGCGCCAGCGGCGGCTGCCGTAAACCGCCAGCAGCACCACGCCGGCAACGGCGCAGCCAAGCATCGTGTCGTAGAGACGCCACAACAGCAACGGTGCATCGCCGCCGCTCTTCAGCAAGGCGAGATCGAGCAGCAGCATCACCAGCGTCGTGAATGTCCCGCTCATCCAGAAGTAGTTCATCGCCGTGGCCTTGGGCACCAGCGCCGCC
>JBKJSU010000036.1:0-5172 GCA_046594415.1 Casimicrobiaceae bacterium
AAGGCATGCGCGTGGACAGCATTGAAGCCTCCGGCCAGCAGCGCGCACTCCACGCAGTGGACGTTGACCTGCACCGTGGAGAGCGTGGTGTCCTGCGCGTGCTGCGCCACGCGCGCGAAGTGCCCGATCGGATGCACGTGTCCCTGCCACTGCATCGACAGCAGTAGCAACGACAGCGCGACAAAGCGAAGGGCACCACGCTCTCCACGGTGCAGGTCAACGTCCACTGCGTGGAGTGCGCGCTGCTGGCCGGAGGCTTCAATGCTGTCCACGCGCATGCGTTGTCGATCCCGCCGGCGGATGCCGTTGCGGATGGCGTATCGCGCCCGCCGGCGTTCCGGGCTGCGGACGTTCCGGCGTGGTTCAGAAGCCGCGCCCCGCCCGTCCTCGTCTAGCACCACTCGAAGCTTCGCCGCCTCCGCGCGGCGATTTTCCGGTATGCAACGAGGAGATTTGCCATGTCCATACGAACCCTTGCCGGCGGCGCGTTGCTGCTTGCGTTCTGCATCGCGGGCGAAGCCCATGCCGCCAGCGATGCCGATCTCGCCGCCATCCGCGACGAAATCCGGCAACTGAAGGAAGCCTACGAAGCCCGTATCCGCGCACTCGAACAACGGCTCTCGACTGCCGAATCCGCCACGGCGCAGGCGGCTACCGGCACCGCGCCGGTGGCAGCTGCGCCGGTCGCAACGCCCACCGCGGCGGCTGCACCCGCCGCCGCCACAACATCGGGCATCAACGCGTTCAATCCCGCGATCTCGGCGGTGTTGCAGGGCGCCTACATCAACCTGTCGCAGGATCCGGACAAGTACGCGCTCAAGGGCTTTGCGCCGAGTGGCGACATCAGGCCCGGACCGCGCAGCTTCAGCATCGCCGAGTCCGAACTCACGCTGAGCGCCAGCGTCGACGACAAATTTGCAGGCGTGCTCACCTTTTCGCTGGCGCCGGACAATAGCGTTACCGTGGAGGAGGTCTACGGCGTCGCCACGGCACTGCCCTACGGGATCACGCCGAAGTTCGGGCGCTTCTTCTCCGGGCTGGGCTACCAGAACGAGCAGCATCAGCATGCCTGGGACTTCTACGATGCGCCGCTGGTCTATCAGGCGTTCCTGGGCGGCCAGTACACCAACAACGGCGTGCAGGTGAAGTGGGTTGCGCCCACCGATACGTTCCTCGAGTTGGGGGCCGAACTGGGCAGTGGCGACGGCTATCCGGGCAATTCGCGTAACAAGAACGGCATCGGCAATGGCGTCGTCCATGCGCATGCAGGGGGCGATGTCGGTGCGAGCCACAGTTGGCGTGCCGGGCTGTCGTACCTGCAGACCGCCGCCAAGGAGCGGGCCTACACGCAGACGGACCTGTCCGGCAACGACGCGCAGGTCAGCTTCACCGGCAAGAGCCAGGTGGCCATTGCCGACTTCGTCTGGAAGTGGGCGCCCAACGGTAACGCGCGGGAGCGCCATGTGAAGCTGCAGGGCGAGTACTTCTGGCGGCGCGAACGCGGCGACCTCACCTACGACGCCGATGGCGCGCTCGCTCTCACCCAGGCCGGCGACTACCGCTCGACGCAAAGCGGCTTCTACGCGCAGGGTGTGTTCCAGTTCATGCCCTACTGGCGTGTCGGCGTACGTTACGACTGGCTCAATCCGGGAACCGTCGACTACGGTGCGAACGGCGCCTATCTCGCCGACACGTCGTTCAATCCGCAACGCGCCGCCGTGATGCTCGACTACACGCCGTCGGAGTTCAGCCGCTTCCGCGTGCAGTACCAGCAAAGCAAGGTGCAGCCCGGCATCACCGACAACCAGATCTTCGTCCAATACATCCTGACGCTCGGCGCCCACGGCGGCCATCGTTTTTGAGGAGCACCACAATGAAAACGATTTGCCACGGGCTCGCTGCCGCCGCGCTCATTGCCTTCGCGGCGCCTGCGCTGGCGTTGCTCAACGTGTTCGCAACGGTACCGGAGTGGGGCGCGCTGGCCGAGGAACTGGGCGGCGACAAGGTGAAGGTCTACGTCGCCACCAATGCGCTGCAGGACCCGCATCACATCGAGGCCAAGCCCAGCCTCATTGCGCGGGCACGCAACGCCGACCTCGTCGTGGCCGTGGGCGCGGAACTTGAAGTCGGCTGGCTGCCGCTGGTGATCCAGCAGGCGGGCAATCCGCGCATCCAGCGCGGCAAGCCCGGCCACTTCGAAGCGGCAGCATTCGTGCCGATGCTGGAGAAGCCGACGCGCCTGGATCGCGCGGATGGCGATGTCCACCCCGGCGGCAATCCGCACATCCAGACGGATCCACGCAACATCCTGCGTGTGGCGCAGCCGCTGGCGCTGCGGCTGGCCGAACTCGACCCGCCCAACGCCGCGTATTACGCCACGCGCGCCAAGGACTTCACGGAGCGCTGGAACGCCGCGATCGCGAAATGGGAACAGCAGGGCGCGAGCCTGCGCGGCGTGCCCATCGTCGTCCAGCACAAGTCATTCACCTACCTGATCGCATGGCTGGGAATGAACGAAGTGGCCGCGCTCGAGCCCAAGCCTGGTGTCGAACCGACGACGGCCTATCTTGCGGAGGTGCTGGCCACGCTGCAACGGCAACCGCCGAAGATGGTGCTCCGCGCCGCTTACCAGAGCGATCGCGCGTCGCTGTGGATCGCCGAGCGGGCGAAGATCAATGCGGTCGTGCTGCCGTTCACCGTCGGCGGCGACGAGCAGGCGAAGGATCTCTTCGGTCTCTTCGACAGCACCATCGCGCGGCTGCGCAAGGGTACGCAGTGAATTTCGGCGCGGTCGAATTCTCGATCCTGCTGCCGGCGCTCGCCGCCGGTTTGCTGGTCACCGCGACGCATGTGCCGCTGGGCACGCAGGTGCTGGCGCGCGGCATCGTTTTCATCGACCTCGCCATTGCGCAGATCGCCGGTTGCGGCGTGCTGCTGGCCGACCAGCTTGGCTTCGAGGCCGCGGGCCTCGCGGTCCAGGTGGCCGCGCTGGCCGCCGCGCTGGGCGGCGCGCTGTTGCTCACGTGGACCGAGCGCATCTTCGACGATGTGCAGGAGGCCGTCATTGGCGTGGTGTTCGTGCTCGGCGCTTCGGGCAGCGTGCTGTTGCTGGCCAGCAACGTGCACGGCGGTGAGCACCTGCGCGACCTGCTGGTGGGGCAGATCCTGTGGGTGCAGCCGGCGCGCCTCGCGTGGGTGGCCGCGATCTACGCCGGCATCCTCGCCGTGTGGTTCGGCTTCGGCGCGCGGTTGCCCCGCGCCGGCTTCTATGCGCTCTTTGCGGTCGCCGTCACGCTGTCGGTGCAGCTGGTCGGCCTCTACCTGGTGTTTGCCACGTTGATTGTGCCGCCACTCGCCACACGGCGCATGACCCGCGGCCGCCTGCCTGCGGCGTGGGCGGTGGGCGCTGTCGGCTATGCGGCAGGACTGCTGGTGTCGACGGCCGCCGACCTGCCGAGCGGCCCGGTGATCGTGTGGATGCTGGTGGCGCTGGCGATCGTGATGGAGATTGCGATACGGCAGCGGCGCGCAGCGGCATGAGCCATCGCCATGCTCGGAAGTGTGGGCGGCACGTGCGCGCGTCCAATCAACGCGTGGCTGCCATGCCGGCATCCCCGCCATGCCGGCAGCGATGACCAGGGGCGGCGCAGGACCCATGGTGGGCAAGGTTGCGTTGATCACGGGGGCCAACACCGGCATCGGGCGCGTCACGGCGCGCGAGCTGGCGCGGCAAGGCGCGCACGTCTTCATCGCCTGCCGCTCCCCGCGGCGCGCGCAGGCCGCGCTGGAGGAGATCCGTGCCGCCGGTATCGGCCCGCCCGCTGAATTGCTGGTGCTCGACCTGCAGGACTTCGCGTCGATCACGTCGTGCGCGCAGACGTTTCTCGACCGCGGCCTGCCGCTGCACCTGCTCATCAACAATGCCGGGCTGGTCGGCGCACGTGGCCGGACCACTTCGGGCTTCGAGCTCGCTTTCGGCGTCAATCACCTCGGCCACTTCCTGTTCACGCAACTGCTGCTGGATCGCCTCCGGGCATCGGCGCCGGCGCGAATCGTCACCGTGGCCAGTGGTGCGCACCGGCGGGTGCGCGGCATCAACTGGGATGCGTTGCGGCAGCCCACGCGCACGTTGACGGGCGTCCGCGAGTATGACGTCTCCAAGCTGTGCAATGTGCTGTTCAGCAGCGAGCTCGGCCGCAGGCTTGCCGGCAGCGGCGTGACCACCTACGCGGTGCATCCCGGCGTCGTGGCTACCGACATCTGGCGCGCGGTGCCCGCGTTCCTGCGGCCCTTGATCAAGCTGGCCATGGTCTCGACGGAAGAGGGCGCAGCCACCACGTTGCATTGCGCGACGGCGCCCGCAGTCGCGGTGGAGTCGGGGCTCTACTACGACCGGTGCAGGCCCAGAATCCCGAGCGGGCTGGCGCAGGACGCGGCGCTGGGCGCAACGCTCTGGACGCGCAGCGAAGCGTGGGTAGGGGAGGCGTGGGGAACGGCGGCGCCGTGACTTTCCCGCGCTAGGCGGGATAGAGTCCGCGCGTGCGCGCGAAGAGGCGTGTCAGTCCCAGCAGTGCATCGAGATGCGGCGTGGGCATTGCGACGCGCAGCGCGATTTCGCGCACCGCCGTCAGCAGCGCGTCGATCTCGAGGGGGCGCCCGGCGCCGACATCCTGCAGCATGGACGTGCGAAACGCGCCCAGCTTGCGCGTGACCGCATGTCGATCCTCGGGCGACTGTCCGACTGGCAGGCCGATGGCATCGCCTACCGCGGCGGCTTCGCGCATCACCGCGGTGATGGCGTACCTGACGAGATCGTCGTCGAGCACGCGGTCGGCGGTGGCGCCCGTGATGGCCGACACCGGGTTCATCGTCATGTTGCCCCACAACTTGAACCAGATGTCCTGCTGGATGCGTTCCGCGACACGGGTCTCGAAGTCGGCTTCATTCAGCACCTGCGCCAATTCCTCGACGCGTTCCGACGCGCCGCCACCGGCTTCGCCGATGATGAGGCCGTGGCCCATGACGTGGCGCACGACGCCGGGCGCGGTGGTGGCACAGGCCGCGTGCACGACACAGCCGATGACGTTGCGCGCGGGGATCGCGGCGTCGATCGCGCCGGTGGGGTCGAGCGTGTCGAGCCGCACGTTCGCCAGCGGCCCCGGCATGCCGGAG
>JBKJSU010000298.1:0-3170 GCA_046594415.1 Casimicrobiaceae bacterium
TACCAGCCCGGCGGCAGCTTCTTCAGGAACGTGATCGTGCGGTCCTCGACCTGCAGGTAGCCGCCGGCCACCAGGTCCTTCAGCAACTTGCCGATCATGTCGCGCGAGGCGCCCACGCGGTCGGCGATGTCCTGCTGCGTCAACTTTTCGCGCACGGCGGTGACGCCGTCCACGGTCGTGGCCAGCGCATTCAGCAGGCGGACGAGCCGGCCATAGACATCGGACAGCGCCAGACTTTTGACGTCTTCGGTGGCCACGCGAACCCGCCGGATCAAGGTCTCGATCAGGTGCTTTGCCACCTCGGGGTGCGCGGCAAGAAAGCCCTGGAACTGGACACGGGTGACGATTGCGCAGGTGGTGGGCTCGGCCGTGATCACCGACGCGGAACGCGGAGCGCCATCGAGCGACATCTCGCCGACGTACTCGCCGGGGCCGTGGAAACCCAGCACCACTTCGCGGCCGGCTGCGCTGCTGGCGTAGACCTTCACCCTGCCCGACACGATGATGTACAGCGAGTCGCCGACGTCGCCTTCGTGGATCAGCACCGTCTGCTTGGGAAAGTGACGCACGACGCCCGTGGCGGCGATCTTGCGCAGCGATTCCTCATGCAGCGGGGCGAGCGGGTCGGAAGTATCGGTCACGTGAACGAACCTGATGCCTGCGGTGACGCCGCTGATCCTAGCATGCATTGGCGGCGGCCTGCCTGCCGGCACCGTGACGCGTGGTCAGTCGTACTTGCGCCGGTCCTCGATGACCTTGCCGTCGTTGGGCAGCGAACCCAACGCCACGATCGCCACCTCACCGCGCAGCTTGGTGACGTCGCGGATCGACTCGACCAGCGCCGCCTGCACCGATGGATCCGCGGCGGCAGACTCGACGTGCAGCGTCATGCGGTCCACCCCCTCGGGATTGTCGACGACGAGACGCGCACGACCGACGCCGGCGTGCCGCTTGACGATCGCGGCCACCTGCCCGGGATGCACGAACATGCCTTTGACCTTGGTGGTCTGGTCGGCGCGACCCAGCCAGCCCTTGATGCGCATGTTGGTGCGGCCGCACGGCGATGGTCCGGCCAGGACCGCCGACATGTCGCCGGTGCCGAAGCGGATCAGCGGATAGTCGGTGTTGAACACCGAGGTGACCACGACCTCGCCAACCTCGCCCTCCGCCACCGGGTCGCCCGTGCCGGGACGCACGATCTCGACAATCACGCCCTCGTCGACGATCAGTCCTTCGCGCGCCGGCGACTCGTAGGCAATGCTGCCGAGATCCGCCGTCGCATAGGCCTGGTAGCCTTGGATGCCGCGGGCCGCCAGCAGGTCGCGCAGCGCCCCCGAAAACGCCTCGCCGGACACGAGCGCCTTGGTGAGCGACGGCAGCGGCACGCCGAGTTCGTCGGCCTTGTCGAGGATGATCTTCAGGAACGACGGCGTGCCGATGTAGCCCGCAGGCCGCAGCGCGGCGATCGCCTGCACCTGCTGCTCGGTCTGCCCGATGCCGGCCGGAATCACCGCGCAGCCGAGCGCATGCGCGCCGGTTTCGAGCATCGAGCCTGCGGGCGTGAGGTGATACGAAAAGGTGTTGTGCACGAGGTCGCCGGCGCGAAAGCCCGCGGCGAACAATGCACGCGCCACGCGCCAGTAATCCGCGCGCGCGCCCTCGGGTTCATAGATCGGACCGGGACTGGCGAACACGCGGCGAATGGCACCCCAACCCGAGGCGGCGAAGCCACCGAACGGCGGCGCCCCCTTCTGCAGTTCGGCCAACTCCGACTTGCGGGTCACCGGCAATCGCGCCAGCGCTGCACGCGAAGAGACAGCGGCGGGATCGACGTCAGCCAGCAGCTTTGCAAAGGCGGGCGCGCGCGCCTTGGCATGCGCCACCTGCTGCGGGAGGGCGGCAAAAAGCGCACGGTCGCGCTGCTCCGGTGGGCGCGTTTCGAGTTCGTCGTAGTGGTCGGTCATATCATTTTCCGGTAGGCGGCGAGGCGCCGGTGATGGCGGCCTGCGCGCGCCGGGTGAGCCGCCCGAAGACCAACGCATGCGAGCGCGCCAGCAGCGCGCGGGCCTGCGCATCGGTCAACGCGTCGGCAGTCTTCACCTGCACCCAGTGGGCACGGGCCAGATAGGGCGCGGGAATGATGCCGGGGCAATCGGTCAGTTCGAGAAAGCGTTCCGAGTCGCACTTGAAGGAAAAACTCGGATTCGCGCGCTGCTGCACCAGGAACACCGCGAACATCCTGCCGCCGACGCTGTGACACTCGTCGGCGCCCCACTTGATGTCCATCGTGGCGCCGGGCAGCGTCGCGCAATAGCGGCGCAGCTTGTCGACGTTCATGCGGGGCACGGCAGCGACCGCCGCGCGCTACGAAAGCCAGCGCTTGCGCCGGCGATAGTGCTTCACGTCCCGGAACGACTTGCGGTTGCCCGACGACAGCCCGAGGTAGAACTCCTTCACGTCCTCGTTGGCTGCGAGGTCCTGTGCCTTGCCATCCATCACCACGCGGCCATTTTCGAGGATGTAGCCATAGTTGGCGTAGCGCAGCGCCACCGTGGTGTTCTGCTCGGCCAGCAGGAACGACACGCCCTCCTTGGTGTTCAAGTCGCGCACGATCTCGAAGATTTCCTCGACGATCTGCGGCGCCAGGCCCATCGAGGGCTCGTCCAGCAGGATCATCGTCGGCTGCGCCATCAGCGCGCGCCCCACGGCGGTCATCTGCTGCTCGCCACCGGAGGTGTAGCCCGATTGACTGGTGCGCCGGGTCTTCAAGCGCGGGAAATAGTGATAGACCTTGTCGAGCGCGGTGGCGATTTCCGCACGCGACGCCTTGCGTGTAAACGCGCCGGTGAGGAGATTTTCCTCGACGGTCAGGTGCTGGAAGCAATGCCGGCCTTCCATCACCTGGCACACGCCCTTCTTCACCAGTTCGTTGACGGTGAGCTTGTCGACGCGCTGGCCCTTGAATTCGATGGTGCCCTTCGTGACTTCGCCGCGCTCGGCGCGCAGCAGGTTCGATATGGACTTCAAAGTGGTGCTCTTGCCGGCGCCATTGGCGCCGAGCAGCGCCACGACGGAACCCTGCGGCACTTCGAGCGAGACGCCCTTCAGCACGAGGATGACGTGATCGTAGATCACCTCGATGTTGTTCACCGAAAGGTAGGGCACGGCAG
>JBKJSU010000398.1:0-3716 GCA_046594415.1 Casimicrobiaceae bacterium
GCAAAGTGCGTTCGAAATGAATCGAATTTCAACAGCTTGCTAACGTGTTAGTTAACCGGCGGGCCGCACCGACGGTGACAAGAACGCAGCCCCGTACCGGCCCGTCCGGTTGAGCGCAGGGTTAGGGCGCACTGGCAAGCACCTGCTGCAGACCGTGGAGCATCGCGGAGAGTTCCATAGGATGAAAGCTCACGACGCTTTCATTGTCGGGTGCCCCAAGCGCAACCCAATAGTCACCGAGCTCTTTTTGTTGTACGAGGGAGTAACCCTCGTACAGCTCATAGTAATACCTGGCTTTCGTGAACACAAACTCGAAATCACGAAGCAGGCGTTCTACGTCTGAGAGATTAGTATGCCCAGCGAAGCGCAAGGCGCCAACGGCGAGAATTTCGTCGCGGACTCGCTCGGGAAGATCGTTCCACAGCGCGACATACTTATGAGTTCGCGAATATTTGCCGATGTACGCCAATCCTGCAGCTTTTAGCAGGATTTCAAGTGCGAGAACCTTCAATATCGAGGCCGCCGACGACTCTGCGGCGAACGATTGATCGAGAATGCCTGCGTCATGCAGATAGTCTTCGGCTTCGCCGACCATGCGTTGTACGTGATCGTGCATGCGCCCTAACGAATCAGGTATCCGGCGCGCCGCCACGGATGCTCACTGAGAACGAAGGCGTAAACCGGCGCGTCCGAGTTCACCGCCGGGTTAGGCCACAGATGCATGCTCGTGGCCGCACGATACGACAGTGCGCGCACCGCGACAATGGCAGCCGAGGCGAGGTATGAGTAGGCACCAAGCGCCGGCATCAAGCGGAGCGCCGTCAGCGCCGCGCTTGGCCCATGGGAGCGAGGCCGCAGCACCAGCGCGTTGCAGCGCACCGAAGACGGGTGACCAGCGCGTTGCGCTCCGAGCTTCACGCGCCGCCCAACCAGCGCGCGAGAGGTGCGCGTCCAGGCCCAGGCCGAAGCGACAGCACCGGAGCCTGGAGCGCCTTGTTAGGCGATCGTTCAACTTGGCCTCTTGCTTATGGGGTGAATTCAACCAACATCCGCATCGTCTCAACTTTCAGGCCGTCCTCCCGCATCGCTCTCTTGCCTTCGTCGGACTGCAGTAACTCTTGGAATTTCGCCATATCGGGTATTTCCGCTATGAGGCCCGTCCCATTGGGGTCTTTGGGGTCGCGGAAGCTTCGGCATACGACACCAAGCTTCCCGAACATCTCATGGCGGCTTCCCGGCCCTTTCTTCCAGGCCTTGGCCCAGACCGCGCCATCTTGAACTTCGTGGAAAATGATTGCTGTTGTCATTGCTGTCTCCAAAGGAGCGGCATAGAAGGCGATGCCACAAACGCCTAACGTTCAAGCTAACAAGCTAACCGGCGGGCCGCGCCCACGGTCGCCAAGTTGACGACACATGCCGGACCGTCCGGTTGAGCGCAGGGTTGGGCGGCATGGCGCTCAGGCGGGCGCAATGCCCTTAACGGCCCAGGCAACTGCGGCATAGGAGCGTGCGCCGTCCGGTTCGCCATCGACGTACGCGAACCTGACAGCATCTCGAAGTCTGGCGCGCTCAGCGTCACTGAGAGTGGCCATGTACTCCGCGGCAGGTCCGTCCTTGCCCGCGTAGGGGGCCCAATAGTCATCGAATGACGCGAACTCCATGCGGATACATAGAGCTGTCTCGACCACATCGCGGAAGCCTGCGGCCACCCAGGCGCTCCGCAGTTCCCCGGGTCGGGTCATGGGGCGGGTGTAATTGCGCGCCCGGCGCTCATTTGCCTTGGGATCAAGCGCCGCTGCCGTGTCGAAAAAGATCCGGTTGGCGACGAAGCCGCCGCGCGCGTCCCATACTGCTGCCCCGATCAGCGCACCCGGCCGAGCGACGCGCCGCATTTCCGCAATCGCCAGGTCCGCTCTCGGAACGAAGTGCAGTACGAGCAGCGCAAGGACGCGATCGAAACTGCGATCTGCAAAGTCCAATGCGCAGGCATCGCCAACCTGGAAGTCGATTCGCGAATCATGATTGCCGCGCTTGGCATGCTCAATGTAGGCGGGCGACAAATCGATGCCTTGCAACTGCTCGACCTGGCATATGTCCGCTAGCGCAAAGGCGAGGCTGCCAGTGCCACAGCCGACGTCGAGAACGCGTTCGCCAGTCGCAGCGCCAACGAAATCGAGAAACGGTCCGGCAAGACGCCGGCTCCAGCGGCCCATCTGCAGTTCGTACCCATCGCCGCTGGATGCCGTGAATGTGGAAGACGAGGTCATTGGTGGTCTCGGGAGCTCTGTCGTGACGCCTAACGAAAAATAGAGACCCTAACTGGACTCGCAAATTGCCACCTAAACGCGACGGAAAGTTTTACGTCAATCATCCGAAAGGTCAGTATGAAAAAGAAGAAAAGATCCTGAGAATCAACGGACGAAGTGAATTAGAAGGATCCTAACTGATTTCGTCAAATGGCTGATCCACCGCCCCTTCCGTTCCTCGAACTTTGCCGGCAGAAGATCCGGCTGAAACACTACAGCCTGCGTACCGAGCAGGCATATCTCGACTGGATTAAACGCTTCATCCTGTTTCAGGGCAAGCGGCATCCGGGGGAGCTGGGCGCGCCGGAAGTGGAGGCGTTCCTCACCTATCTGGCGGTTGACCGCGGCGTGTCGGCCAGCACGCAAAATCAGGCCAAAAGCGCGCTGCTCTTCATGTACAAGGAAGTACTTGGCTCGCAGCTGTCGTGGCTCGAAAACGTGGAGCGGGCCAAGGCGCCGCGGCGGCTGCCGGTGGTCCTCACTCAGGACGAAGTGGCCGCGGTTTTGAAACGGCTGGACGGCGTTCATCGTTTGATCGGTCGTCTTCTCTACGGCACCGGCATGCGCGTCATGGAAGGCATGCGGCTGCGTGTGAAGGATGTGGAGTTCACGCGGCGCGAGATCCTGGTGCGCGATGGCAAGGGGCAGAAGGATCGCGTGGCGATGCTGCCGAATCGCATAGCGGAGCCGTTGCATCAACAGTTGGCTGACGCGCGCACGCTGCATAAGTTGGACCTGGCGGCCGGCAGGGGCGAGGTCTACCTGCCGGATGCACTGGGCCGCAAGTATCCCGGTGGGGGGCGTGAATGGGGCTGGCAGTATGTGTTTCCAGCGGCGGCGCTGTCGCGCGATCCGCGCAGTGGTGCGCAGAGGCGGCACCATTTGAGCGATCAGGCGTTCCAGCGGGCGATGCGGCAGGCCGTGCGGGACGCGGGTCTGGTCAAGCCGGCCACGCCGCATACGCTGCGGCACTCCTTCGCCACGCATGTACTCGACGCGGGCTACGACATTCGCACCGTGCAGGAGCTGCTGGGGCACTCGAACGTCAGCACCACGATGATTTACACCCACGTGTTGAATCGCGGCGGGCGCGGCGTGGTCAGCCCGCTCGATCGGTTGTGACTACGAAGCCCCGGCAAGGACGCCGGCGGGCGAGTCAGCTCGGCTTGTTCCGAGCCTCCCACAATTCCTCCAGCGCATCAGCCAGCGCGCTCGGCAGGTGCACGCCCGACGAGCGCACCCCCCAGCGAAACCGGCCAAACGGCGCCTGCTCGAGGTCGTCGTAGGTGACGGCGGGCAGCGCCAGAAGGGTGTCGAGGCGCAGCGTCAGCCGTTGCATGACGGCACCGGCGGCAGCGCGCTCGGGCCGCCAATGCGGCTCGGGATGCGGCGCCGTCAGCGTGTAACCCG
>JBKJSU010000475.1:0-4645 GCA_046594415.1 Casimicrobiaceae bacterium
TGCGCGTTTGCCGAGGAAGGCGTCGATGCCCTCCGCGGCGTCGGGATCCAGCATGTTGCAGGCCATCGACTCGCCGGCGAGCGCATAGGCGTCCGGCAGGGTCTTGTCGACCTGCGCATAGAACGCCTGCTTGCCCATATGCACCGCGGCCGGACTCTTCGCCGCGATGGTCGCCGCCAGCGCACCGATGGCGGCGTCGAGCTCCGCTGCGGGAACCACCCGGTTCACGAGACCCCAGTACAGCGCGGTCGTGGCGTCGATCATGTCGCCGGTCAGCAGCATCTCCATGGCGCGCTTGCGCGACACGTTGCGCGCGACACCCACGCCCGGCGTGGTGCAGAAAATGCCGGCGTTGATGCCCGACAAGCCGAAGCGGGCGGTGTCGACGGCCACCGCGAGGTCGCACATCGACACCAGCTGGCAACCCGCCGCCGCCGCCGCCCCATGCACGCGGGCGATCACGGGCTGCGGCAGGCGCGTGAGTTTCAGCATCATCCGTGTGCACGCGTCGAAGAGCGCGCGCTGCCAATCGCGGTCCACATGCGCGCGCATCTCCTTCAGGTCATGCCCGGCGCAAAACGCCCGGCCGCTGCCCGCAAGCACGACCACCCGCACGCCGGCATCGGCCGCGATCGCGTCCAGCGCAGCGTCGAGCGCCGCGATCATGGCGGTGGACAGCGAATTGAAACGGTCACCGCGATTCAACGTCAGTGTGGCAACCCCGTGCTCCGTGTCGCGCAGCAACAGGGGTTGCAGGTCGGCTTCGAGGGGGGCATTCATGGCGCGTCTCCGTGGCACGTCGAGCGAATCGTACTGGCCATTGTAAGCATGCCGGCGATGCGCGAGGCGTAAATGCTCGCCCAGCACCGGCGCTCGCATATCAACCACAAAAATAAGAAATTTAAGCGCATTTCCCTTTTAATGACTATTTTTTTGGTTATTATTGCCAGTCACAGTGCCGCAAGCAACCTTATCGACATGCCTTCCCGTTCCGTGATCCCGTCGCTCGCCCACTTGCGCGCCCGCATCGCCGCCGCCCATCGCCCGCCGGAGGCCGCAGCGATGGCGCCACTCCTCGACGAGGCGGCATTTGCGCCGGCCGCGCTGGTGGCGACGCAACGACTCGCCACGCAGCTGGCACAAGGCATTCGCGCGGCGCGCACGACGTCCTCCGGCGTCGACGCATTGATGCTCGAATTCTCGCTCGAGTCGAACGAAGGCGTCGCCCTCATGTGCCTCGCGGAAGCGCTGCTGCGCATTCCGGATGCCGCCACGCGCGATCGCCTGATCCGCGACAAGATCGGGCCGGGCGACTGGCGCGCACACGTCGGGCGCAGCCCGTCGCTGTTCGTCAATGCCGCGGCGTGGGGACTGCTGGTCACCGGCACGCTCGTCGACTCGCGCAGCGACTCGGCGCTGGAACGCGCGGTGACCTCGATGCTGCGCAAGGGCGGCGAGCCGCTGATCCGGAAGGGCGTCGATCTGGCCATGCGCATGCTCGGGCGCCAGTTCGTCACGGGCCGCACGATCGAGGAGGCGCTGGTCAACGCGCGTGAGCGCGAGGCGCGCGGTTACCGCTTTTCCTTCGACATGCTAGGCGAAGCGGCGTTGACCGCCGCCGACGCGCAGCGCTACTACGCCGCGTACGAGCACGCGATCCACGCCATCGGCAAGGCCGCTGCCGCGACAGGCGCGGTGGCTGGTCCCGGCATCTCCGTCAAGCTCTCCGCGCTGCATCCGCGCTATACCCGGCTGCAGCGGGAACGCGTGATGCGCGAACTGCTGCCGCGGGTGCGGGCACTGGCCCTGCTCGCCCGCGGCTACAGCATCGGCTTCAACATCGATGCCGAGGAGGCCGATCGTCTGGACATGTCGCTCGACATCCTCGCCGCACTCGCCGGCGACCCCGCGCTGGCCGACTGGGATGGACTGGGCTTTGTCGTGCAGGCCTACCAGCGGCGCGCGCGCGCCGTGATCGACTGGCTGATTGCGCTGGCGCGCGGCAACCAGCGCCGCCTGATGGTGCGCCTGGTGAAAGGCGCCTATTGGGATTCCGAAATCAAGCGCGCGCAGGTGGACGGGCTTGCTGACTATCCGGTGTTCACGCGCAAGGTGCACACCGACGTGTCGTACCTGGCATGCGCGCGGGCGATGCTGGCCGCGCCCGATGCGCTGTTCCCGCAGTTTGCAAGTCACAATGCCTTCACCATTGCCGCGATCCATACGCTGGCCGGCGCTGCCGATTACGAGTTCCAGTGCCTGCACGGGATGGGTGAATCCGTCTACGACCAGATCGTCGGCGCCGGACCGCTGCATCGGCCATGCCGCATCTACGCGCCGGTGGGCTCGCACGAAACGCTGCTGGCCTACCTTGTGCGGCGCCTGCTTGAAAACGGCGCCAACTCGTCGTTCGTGAACCGGATCGTGGACCCGACGGTCGCCATTGCGGACCTGGTCGACGATCAGGTGGCGCGTGCGCGCGCTACCGGGGGCGCTGCGCATCCGCGCATTCCGTTGCCGCCCGATCTCTACGCCGATCGGCGTAACTCGCGGGGCTTGGATTTCTCCGACGACGCGGTGCTGGCGTCGCTGGCGGCTGCCGTGCGCGCGCCGCAACCGGTGCGCACCGTGCAACCTATGCTGGCGGTGCCCACGCCGGTGGTCACGCGCGAGTCGTGCAGCATCCGCAACCCCGCCGATCACGCCGACGTCGTGGGCACGGTGCAGGCCGCAAGCGTCGACGACGTCGCCGTTGCCGTGGCTGCCGCGGTGGCCAGCCCGTGGTCCGCGGTACCGGCGACGGCGCGCGCAACGCTGCTGGAGCGCGCCGCCGATTTCCTGGAGGACGACCGCCTCGCGTTGATGGTGTTGCTGGTTCGCGAAGCGGGAAAGTCGCTGCCCAATGCGCTGGGCGAAGTGCGCGAGGCGGTCGACTTCTGCCGCTACTACGCAGCGCAAGCGCGGCGCGAACTCGACGCGACCACACCCCTTGGCGCGATCGTCTGCATCGCGCCGTGGAATTTTCCGTTGGCGATATTCGTGGGCCAGGTCGTCGCCGCGCTCGCTGCCGGCAATGCGGTGCTCGCCAAGCCTGCGGAACAGACACCGTGCGTCGCCGCCGCGGCGATCGAACTGCTGCACCGCGCGGGCGTCCCGGCGTCCGCGCTACAGCTGCTGCCGGGGCGCGGCGAGACGGCGGGCGCGGCACTGGTGGCCGACGCGCGCATCGCGGGTGTGCTCTTCACCGGCTCCACCGCGGTCGCCCAGGCCATCAATCGCGTGCTGGCGCGCCGCGCCGACGAGCCGTTGCTGATCGCGGAGACCGGCGGCATCAACGCGATGATCGTCGACAGCTCGGCCCTGCCCGAGCAGGTCGTGCAGGACGCCATCACCTCCGCCTTCGACAGCGCGGGACAGCGCTGCTCCGCGTTGCGGCTGCTCTGCGTGCAGGATGACGTCGCCGACACCATCCTGCCGATGCTGCGCGGCGCGCTGGCCGAACTCGCTGTGGGCGACCCCCGCGAACTCGCCACCGATGTCGGCCCCGTGATCGACGCCGAGGCCCGCGACGCACTGGCCGGCCACGTGGCGGCGTTGCGCGCTGCCGGTGCCGCCGTCCTGCAGCTCGCACTGCCCGCCGCGACGGCAAGCGGCACGTTCCTTGCGCCGACGCTGATCGAACTTGCCGACCCGGCGCAACTCCGGCGCGAAGTCTTCGGGCCGGTATTGCACGTCGTGCGCTACCGCGAAGGCACGCTCGACGCGCTGCTCAACGCCATCAACGCGACGGGCTACGGCCTGACGCACGGCATCGAGACCCGCATCGACGAAACGGTGGATTTCATCTGTGCCCGCGTGCGCGCCGGCAACATCTATGTCAACCGCAACATCGTCGGCGCGGTGGTCGGCGTCCAGCCGTTCGGCGGCGATGGTCGTTCCGGCACCGGCCCCAAGGCCGGTGGCCCGCACTATCTGCGCCGCCTGGTACGCGAGGACGAGCTGATCGCGCCGGACGCATTGCACCAGCCGCTGGCGTTACCCGGGCCCACCGGCGAGGCCAATACGCTGACGCTGCATCCGCGCGGCCGGGTCGCATGCATCGCCGCCGATGCGCAGGCGCTGGCGCTGCAGGTGCGCACGGCGCATGCGCTCGGCAACACGGTGCTCCTCGCCGCGTCGCCCATGGCCCGGAGCGTCGCCACAGACCTCGGCGCGCGATGCGAATTCGTTGCGGATCCGCTCGCCGGCGCGCCCGCTGCCGTGATGTTCGACGGCAGCGCCGCGGACGCGGCGGAACTGCGCCGGCGGCTTGCGGCGCTTGACGGCGCGCTCGTGCCGCTGCTACTGCCGCACGATGGCGCCTATGCCACCGCCCGCCTCGTGTGCGAGCGAACACTGGCGATCAACACGACGGCGGCCGGCGGCAATGCCTCGCTGCTGTCACTCGCCGAGGCCACGCCGTGAAGAAACTCGACGCCATCGATGTGGCCATCCTCGATGCGTTGCAGCGCGACGGGCGCCTACCCAACGTCGCGCTGGCCAAGGCCGTCGGCTTGAGTCCGACACCGTGCGCCGAGCGGGTCAAGGCGCTGGAAGCGGCAGGGATCATCGACGGATATCACGCCCATCTCGATGCCGAAACGAT
>JBKJSU010000519.1:0-5761 GCA_046594415.1 Casimicrobiaceae bacterium
GTCGAGGCCGAGGATGAACACCTGGTTCTCGTCGATGCGGCTGCCTTCGTACGGCAGGCTGCGCACGATCGCCGGGCCACCCGTCGAAAATTCAAAGCGTGGTCCGGTCGCCAACGCAGCACCGGCGACGTCATGGAGCCCGGGCTTTAACGTGAAGCTGCAGCGCACGCCAGCGGGCAAGTCGCGGGCGAAGTCGTAGACCCAGTTCCTGGTGTCGGCCCAGCGGCCTGATCCCTTTTCAACGCAGTCGACCGTAAACGGGTCAAGCTCGCGGGGGTCGCCCAACGGCACCATCGGCTGCGCGAAGCGGGCCGTGGCCTGGCGTATGCCTTTAACCTCGCCTTGCGGACTAAAATGCTCGACCGGCTGTCCAATGGCTTGTGCGCATCCGCACAGCAGCGCGAAAACTGCAAGCGGACGGGTCGCGCGCGTGAGCACCAGGCGCGATAGGGCGCCAAGGCAATGCTGGGTCATGCGAATCCTCGGTTCGGCCTGATCCATGGGGCGCGGCGGCGGCCGGTTGCAGCGTCGCACCGATTCGCATTAGATCATCCCGGAACGTGTCACGAACGACGCCATTCGGGCAAACCGACGATCAATTGTGGCCAACCGATGGCAGTCCCCGTGCCGAGCTGCGCGTAGTGGTCAGACGATCAGCCGATACCCGACCGCAGTTTCGGTCACGAGGTGCTTCGGTTGGGCCGGGTCGTCCTCGATTTTCTGCCGCAGATGACCCATGTGGACACGCAGGTAATGCGTGTCGTCGACATGGGATGGCCCCCAGACGTCGCGTAGCAGATGCCGATGCGTCAGTACCCGCCCGGCGTTGGCGATCAACAATGCCAGCAATCGATACTCGATGGGCGTCAGATGAATGTCCTGTCCGCCTTTGCGCACGACGCGAGCAGTAAAGTCGACTGCGACATCGCCGAACGCAAAGTGCGCGTCGGTATTGCCGTCCGCACCTTGCCTTCGCCGCATGCTGGCGCGCACGCGTGCCATCAATTCGGCAACGCCGAAGGGTTTGGTCAGATAGTCATCGGCACCAGCGTCGAGTGCCAGAACTTTGTCATCCTCGCTGCTGCGCGCAGAAAGAACGATCACCGGCACCTGCGACCACGTACGCAAGTCGCGCAGCAGCGCGGCGCCATCGCCGTCGGGCAAACCGAGATCGAGAATCACCAAGTCGGGCGCGCGTGTGCCCGCGTCGGTGAGCCCCTGCCGCATGGAGACCGCTTCGTGCACCTGCCAGCCGTCGGCTTCGAGTGCGGCGCGAACAAAGCGGCGAATCTGCGGCTCGTCCTCGATGATCAATGCAATGGGATGGAGTTCGCTCATCGTCGACCTCGCGGGTCCATGCGCGCGGCTGAAGCCGCGCCCACAGGAGTGCCGACATTTGTTACGGCGCCCGTAGACGTGGCTTCAGCCGCGTGCATTGCGTCGGTCGGCGGCACACCGCGCGGCAATGTGAACGAAAACGCGGCACCACCGCCATCGCGATTGCGCGCCTCGATGCGTCCGTGATGCGCTTCAACGATGGCGCGACAGATCGCAAGACCCAAGCCGACGCCGGGCGTCGCCGACTCCGGATGACCACGGGTAAATTTGTCAAAAAGTGTGGCTTCGCGGCCTTTGGGCAATCCCGGACCGCGGTCGGCTACGCAAATCGTGATGCTGCCATCGCCTACTGTTGCGCCAATGCCGATGGCCGTCGGCACCGCAGTGTACTTCGCGGCGTTCTCCAGCAGGTTGGCCAGCACGCGCTCGATCAGCACCGCATCGAACTCCACCAGTGGCAGATCAGCCGGTAGCGCCACGTCGACACGGCGGGTGCCGAGTGCATGCCGAGAGGCGCGCACCGCACTGCCGACGACCTCCTCGATCGATTGCCAGTCGCGCCGCAGGCGTACTTCGCCACTTTCGAGGCGCGCCATGTCGAGCAAGTTGGCCACCAGCGTACCCATCCGCAGCGATTCGTCGCGCATCGCTGCTGCAATTTCCGCCTGCGCGACGGACAACGGTGGCTTGGTTATCGCCAACGTCTCTGCCAGCCCCACCAGTGCCGTCAGTGGCGTCCGGAGGTCGTGCGAAAGCGCCGCCAGCAATGAGTTGCGCAATCGTTCGCCTTCCATCTTTACCAGTGCGTCCTGCGCGACTTCGACGTAGTGCACCCGCTCGAGTGCAATGGCGATCAACGTCGCATACGTTTCGAGTTGACGCTGCTGCTCTGGAATCAGCAGCCAACGCGGCTGGCGCGGCTTGATGGCGAGTACGCCACGCACGCGCATCGGGGCGCGCAATGGCAGGTAGTGAAATGCATTGGCGGGCAATGTATCGGTAGCCAGTCCCGCCGGTTCGCCGTGGTCGAAGGCCCACTGCGCAACACCGAGATCGGCACCGACGGGCGAGGCTGCGGTGTCGTCGGCCCGAAGGTGGTCGGTGGCGTCGGGCAGTAGCAGCGCGACGCTCGCGGAAAAGGCCTGGCTCAGTACGGCAACACTGGTGTCGACGACTTGCTCGGTTTGCAATGCGCCGGACAATTCGCGCGCAAACTCGAACAGCTCGCGCGCACGCGCCTCGCGGTGAGCGGCAATCCGCGCCTGATAGCGCAGCCGCGACGTGAGTTGCGCCGTGATCACGCCGACCGCGAGCATAATGATGAAGGTCAGCACATACTGAAAGTTGCCGACGGCAAAGGTGAAGCGCGGCGGCACGAAAAAAAAGTCAAACGCGGCAACGCCAAGCACGGCCGCCAGAATGGCGGGGCCACGACCATAGCGCGCGCTGACCAGCACGACAGCGAGCAGAAACAGCATCACGATATTGGCGAGGTCGAAATACGGATGCAGCGTGGCCGCCACAAGTGTCGTGGCGGTGACGGCAAGCACCGCCCATGCATAGCGACGGCGCTTGTGACTGCGCCGTGCATCATAGGTGTCGGCAAGCGCAGCCGTTGTCGGCATCCGCCGTGCTTGGGGGCCGTCGACGCCCACGCCCATCGACAACACATCGATTTCCGGGGCCAATGCCCCGATGGCCGCACCGACGTTGCGATGCCATGGCCATCGCGTCTCGGTTGCGGCACGACCGATCAGTGCGCGCGACAGATTGTGGGTGCGCGCGTAGTCCACCAGGGCGACGGCGACGTCGTTCCCGGTCAGCACGGCCGTGGTAGCCCCTAGTTCCTCCGCCAGCTTCAGCACCCGCAAGATACGTTCACGCTCTGGAGATGCCAATCGTTGCAGCGCCGGCGTTTCAACATATACGGCGTGCCAGTCGGCGGACAGTTGGCCCGCGAGCCTCGCCGCACTTCGGACGACGTGCTCGGCGCCCGGCGTGGCGCCGATGCAAGCCAGCAGTGCGGCTTCGGTCTTCCAAAGCTTGTCGATCGACTTCTCGATCCGGTAGGTCTGGACATCACTCTCGACACGATCGGCGGTCTTGCGCAATGCAATTTCACGCAGCGCAATCAAGTTGCCTTTGCGGAAGAAATTAGCGGCGGCTCGTTCCGCGTGCTGCGGCATGTAGACCTTGCCCGCAGCAAGCCGCGCAAGCAGTTCCTCAGCCGGCACATCGACCAGCACGACTTCGTCCGACGTATCAAATACCGTGTCGGGCACGGTCTCGAACACGCGGATGCCCGTGATGCCGCCGACGACGTCGTTGAGACTTTCGAGGTGCTGCACGTTGAGCGTCGTCCAGACGTCGATGCCGACCGTCAGCAGTTCCTCGACATCCTGCCAGCGCTTGGGGTGGCGCGCGCCATCGACGTTGGAGTGAGCAAGTTCGTCGACCAGCAACAGCGACGGCTTGCGCGCGAGGGCGCCATCGAGATCGAACTCGCTCAACATGCGGTCGCGGTGCACGATCTCGCGCCGCGGCAGGACATTGAAGCCATCAATTAGCTCTGCCGTTTCGCTACGACCATGCGTTTCGACTACGCCGAGCAGAACATCGCGGCCTTCTTCGTGGGCCTTGCGCGCGGCGACCAGCATCGCAAAGGTTTTGCCGACACCGGCAGAAGCGCCGAAGTAGATACGTAGTCGACCGCGCCCCAGACGGGCTTCGTCCTGCTGCACACGTTCCAGCAGTGCATCCGGGTCGGGGCGATCGGAGGGGGCGACCATGGTTCGATTATTTCAGGTTATTGCCGATTTGGTGGTGGCGTCAGTGGTTGCATGCAGAAATTGGAGAACATTGGGAGGCGAGGCTTCAGCCTCGCTGGAGGCATCGCACGAGGCTGAAGCCTCGTCTACATGAACCAATACCAGGCGCGAGAACCGATGTGAGTGTTTCGCCAGCAAGGGCCGTGAGCCGCACGGCAATTCGTTGAAGCGGAAGGGTTATCCGCGACCGTAATATAGTTGGGATCATCGCCCTCGCGGCACCGATTCCCGCGCTACGCCGACCTACTGACTCAATCCAACTCCGCCAACGCAAGATTGAGCTGCAACACATTTACGCGCGGCTCCCCCAGAAACGCAACTACAAGGTCCACGGCTCTTGCGGCGATCAACGCACGGACACGACTTTCCGCAATGCCGCGAGCACGGGCGACGCGCCCCGCCTGGTAGTACGCCGCCGCGAGGCTGATGTCCGGATCGAGGCCACTGGCTGATGTCGTGACCAGGTCGACCGGTACGCGCGCGGCGTTGCCCGGGTCGGCGGCGCGCAATGCGGCGATTCGATCACGTACCGCGTCGGTCAACGCCGGGTTGAGCGGGCCCAGGTTCGACCCGCTGGAAGCTGCGGCGTTGTAAGGCATCGGGCTGGTGGCGGAAGGACGGCTCCAGAAGTGTTTCGGGTCGGCAAATGCCTGCCCCAGCAACGCGGACCCGACGACCTTGCCGTCGCGCTCGATCAGACTGCCGCTGGCTTGAAAGGGAAATGCAACGCGACCGATGCCGGTGACGACGAGGGGATAGGCGATCCCGGTGAAGACCGACAGTGCCACAAACAGAACAACGGCAGGACGAAGGATGGCGAACATGACGTGCTTTCAAACGAGGTGTAGGGTGGCCAGCGTGAGGTCGATGGCCTTGATGCCGATGAAGGGCACGATCAGCCCTCCGAGTCCGTAGATCAGCAAATTGCGGCGAAGCAGGGCGGCGGCGCCGATGGCGCGATACGTTACGCCCCTCAACGCCAACGGGATCAACACGACGATGATCAGCGCATTGAAGATCACCGCTGACAGAATCGCCGAATGGGGGCTGTGCAATTGCATCACGTCAAGCCCGAGCAATTCGGGATACGTCGCCGCAAACGCTGCTGGAATGATGGCGAAATACTTGGCGACGTCATTGGCAATCGAAAACGTTGACAGGGCGCCGCGCGTCATCAACATCTGCTTGCCGATCTCGACGATCTCGATCAATTTGGTCGGATTGGAGTCCAGGTCGACCATGTTGCCGGCCTCCTTCGCGGCTTGCGTACCTGTGTTCATCGCTACCGCTACATCCGCCTGCGCCAGTGCCGGCGAGTCGTTGGTCCCGTCACCGGTCATGGCCACCAGCCGGCCTTCCGCCTGATAGTCGCGGATCATCTTCAGCTTGGCCTCGGGTGTAGCCTCGGCGAGGAAGTCGTCGACGCCGGCTTCAGCGGCGATCGCCGCCGCAGTGAGGCGATTGTCGCCGGTGATCATCACCGTCTTGATGCCCATGCGGCGCAGTTCGGCAAAGCGCTCCTTGATGCCCCCTTTGACGATGTCCTTCAGTTCGATCACGCCCAGCACGCGCGCACCGTCGGCGACCACCAGCGG
>JBKJSU010000043.1:0-9274 GCA_046594415.1 Casimicrobiaceae bacterium
CTTGATCGTTTCGATGTCGGCGCCGCTGTGCTCCATGTCGTACAGGATGAAATCGGCGCCGGCTTCGCGCGTGAGCTGCGCAATGCCGGGCGTGAAGAACTCGAACACCATCGTGCCAGTAACGAGTTCGTTGCGGGCAAGCCGTTGCTTGAAGGGGCTGAGTTCAGTGGTCATCGTCGGAGCGCGTAGTTAGGAAGTCCGTAGGCGAGGCTGCAGCCTCGCGGGTTCGGCGCGGGCAAATTCGCGAGGCTGAAGCCTCGCCTACAAGGGCATTCCATCTAATCCGTGCCTTCCATTCAATCACGTCGCCACCAAAAAGTCCGCAACTTCAACAATCCCGGCGCCGCCTCTCTGGGTGGTCACTTGCGCCCGGAGGTCGCAATCCCATTACCGTGCGCCGGGTTTGCCATCGATGCACCCGCTCCCCGTTACAGGCCACTATTCCTGCGCCAGCCGTATGAGCGCCGTTACGAGCACGCGCGCGCCCGCAGCAAGATCTTCAGGCATGGCCGATTCGAGCGGATTGTGGCTGACGCCGTCCTTGCACGGGACGAAAATCATCCCGGTCGGGCAGGTGCCATGTAGGAAGCGCGCATCGTGCCCGGCGGCGGAATAGATGTCCATCGTGGCGATGTCGAGCGCATCCGCACTGCTGCGAATGAGGTCCGTCATCCGTGCCGGAAAATTGAGCGACAACGCCGTCGTAAGCTCGACGACCTCCACCGTGCAAACGCCCGCGTTGCGGTCGCAGATGTCCGCCACGCGATCGCCCAACCGTTCGAGCATGGCAGAGTCGACGTGCCGCAGGTCCACTGAAAACACCACCGATGCGGGCACCACAGAGGGCGCATTTGGCAGGACGTCGAGCTTGCCGACCGTGAACCTGACGATGTCCGCCTCGTCTTGCATCTGGGCAGCCAATTCATAAATGATGTGCACCGCCGTCATCAGCGCGTCCTTGCGCTCCCGCCGAGCCGACGTGCCTGCGTGCGCCTCCTCTCCGCGCACACTGACCCGGAACGTACGCTTGCCCTGGATTCCCGTGACAACACCCACTGCGAAGCCTTCGCGTTCCAGGATCGGACCCTGCTCGATATGCGCTTCAATGTAGGCCGCGACCGGTCGACAGAGTTCGCGTAGCGGTACATCCGGGAAGGCGCCGTGCAACAACGCGAGACCCTCCTCGACACTGGTTCCGCCGGCATCGCGGATCGGCAGGAACTGTGTGAGCGACTTGGCGCCAGAAAAGGCCGCCGAACCCATCATCCCGGGAGCAAAGCGTGATCCCTCCTCGTTCATCCAGGCAACGACTTCGATCGGGCGTCGCAGCGTCGCGCCGGATTCGCGAATGGCCGTGACCGCCTCCAAGCCGGCGAGTACGCCATACACGCCATCGAATTTGCCACCGGTGGGTTGGCTATCGAGATGCGAACCCGTCAGCACGGGTGCGGCGCTGGCGTCGGCGCCTTCCATGCGCAAAAACAGATTGCCCGCAGCATCGGTGAACGGGGTCAGCCCCAGCGCACGCCCCCACCCGATCACGTCGCGCCAGGCGGCGATTTCCGCCACCGACAGTGCCTGGCGGTCGACGCCCCCGTGCGTCGTCGCACCATGCCGCGCGAGCGCGAGGTGTCGCTCCCACAGGCGCGCGGAATCGATTCGCGCGGCAACGGCAACGGTCATGTCGTCTTCATGATCTGTGCAGCAATTGCACGTGGATCTCGCGCGCCCCAGCGTCCAGCTTCGGCCAGCGCGATGAAATCACCGACGAAGCGGTTGAAGAGTTCGGGCTCCTCGAGGTTCAATGTGTGACCGGTTTTCGGCAACACCACGAATCCGCATGCCGGAATGGTCTTTTTCATGAAGATCCCGGGCTGCAGGCAGTGATCATCCTCGTCGCCAACCATCACGAGCGTTGGCACGGTCATCGCGCGCAGTCGAACCTCGAGATCGTAGATCGACGGCCGGCGCACCTGGACGCCACGCATTGTATTGGCTGCACCCACCGCCGAGTGTTCGCCCAGCATGTCGGCAAATTCGCGCCAGCCACGCGGATCCTTGTTCTGAAACTGGACCCGGGAGGCGCCGAGCGCATAGGTTGATGCGAAGCGCTTGCTGCCCTGCAGCTCGAACTGCCTCGCTACCTCGAGCGAAATTTCACGAAAATACGTTTCGAACTGCCTTTCGGCGCCGTAACCCGCGCCCGCCACGACGAGCGAGCGTGCGCGATCGGGAAACTCCAATCCAAAATGAAGGGCCGCAAATCCACCCATCGAAAGTCCGACCACATGCGCACGGTCAACCTCCGCTGCGTCCATCACGGCAGCGATGTCGCGCGTTGCCTGTAGCTGCGAATACGCTTCCACGTCCGGAGGAACGTCCGATGGGGGATAGCCGCGCGCGGCGAAGGCAATGCAGCGGTGCTGGCGCGCGAAGTGCCGCATTTGAGGCTCCCAACTGCGATAGGTGCCACCGAATTCGTGCACGAAGACGATCGGCGTTCCGGTCCCTGCCTCTTCGAAATACAGGCCGACACCGTCGCTGGCAATGGCATTGTTCATCAGATGGCCCTCAAAATAGTGCGGCGACTTCGCGGAGTCCACGCGCCTTGGCCACCATGGCAGGAAGCTGTTCGCAGAATGCATCCGCCCACGACTCGGGTACCGTGGTGCTTACTTTGACGAATCGATGGCCGAACGTCGGTGTGTGGTAAGTACCTTGGCGGATCATGATGTTCTCGTCGCGAAAGGCCGCACAAAGTGCTTCAGGTGCCACGCCCGCGTCGATGCACTCGAGGACAAGGAAGTTTGCCTGCGACGGATACACGGCAACCGCCATGCCGGGAACCCGCGCCACCGCCTTCACGATCTCGGCCTGGTTGCGTCGTTGCCGTCGGTTGATCTCCGGGAACCATTCGTCCTTGATCCTGAGACCGGCGATCGCCGCCCGTTGTGATAGCACGTTGCAACCGAGGTTGTTGGGCGGAGCGGCAGCGAAGCGCTCGATCAGGTCAGGACTCGCGACAACCGCGCCGACACGCAGCCCGGCCAAGCCAAGCCACTTCGAAAAACTGTAGATCGTGATCGATTTCTCAGGGTAAAAGCGAGCGGCCAACGTGTGCTGGTCGGCAAAATGAAAGTATGTGCAGTCGTGCAAAAAATAGGCGCCCACGTTGCGGGCGATCCTGGTGAACGCTTCGATCTCCGCCGCGGTGTAACACGTACCGAGCGGGTTGTTCGGATCGACGAGATAAATGATGCGGGTACGGGGGGTGACGGCCGCCTCGAGCTGGGCCACCGTCAGCTTGTACCCATTTTCCGGCTTGTAGATCGGGATCTCAACAATCCGTGCGCCTGCAGTTCGCGCGAATTCGATCGGCCACTTCCAGCCGGGATCCGTCGTAACGAAGTCCACACCCGGCTCGCTCAACGTATGGCAGACGTTGTAGAGCGCTTCCACTGCGCCGTCCGTAACCAGCACCGATTGGTCATGCAACCCGAGGTCGCCGAGGATCCCTGCGCGCAGTTCCTCGAGCCCCGCCGGAGGTGCATAGGCGTGATATTCCTCGGCTGCAATCGCGTCGAGCATCGCCTGTACCACGGCCGGATGGGTGCGGAAGTGATTGGTGTTCTGCCCCAGCCACATGAGACCGGGTGAATTGAACAGGCGGTCGAAGTGCTGATTGCGAACCTCAAACTTGTGCACGTTCCACCGTCCTTTCCTTGATGATCGAACCGCGGGCCGCAATGCCGCCGTCAATGGTCACGATGGTGCCGGTTATGTATGCCGCACGTGGCGAAGCGAGGAATACCATGAGATCAGCGACCTCTTCGGGCGTGGCTGGCCGCCCACCCGGATACTTCTCCCGCAGATCCTCGAAGCGACTCTCGTCGCCGTACCAGTCGAGCGCGCGTCGCTTGTTGATCTTGATCATCCGCTCCGTCTCAACCGGACCCGGATTGACGCCCACAACCCGCACGCCGAAGTCGAGGCTCTGCCCGCCGAGCGCCTTGGTGAAGGCCATGAGGGCCGCGTTGCCGGTACTACCGGCGATATAGTTGGCGTCCCAGTTCTCGCCCGAGTTGCCGATATCGTTGATGATGACACCCGAGCGGCGCTGCTTCATTCGCGCATACACTTCGCGCGTGAGATTGATGTATCCAAAGAGCTTGAGTTCATAGCCGCGCCGCCAGTCGTCCTCGGTCAACGCTTCGATGGGGCCGGATGGCACTTCGCCCGCATTGTTGACGAGGATATCGACGTCGCCCGCGACCGCTGCCAGTGCCGTCATGCTTCCAGGCGCCGCGAGGTCCATGATATGAAGCGTCACCGGCGCGTCGAAGGTAGCGATGATCTCCGATCGCAATGCCTCAAGCGCCGCTGCCGAGCGGGCGGCAAGGTGGAGTGCACAGCCTTCAGCAGCGAAAGATTTCGCGGCTGCGCGGCCGATACCCTTCGACGCGCCGGTGATGAGCACCGACATCCCTTTGAGCCGCAGATCCATGTTCCCCTTCCTTTCGTAGAATCAATCCAGTCCACACCAAGTGCAAGAATCACTCGCGAGGCAGGCCGTACTTGCGATTGAAAATCCATTCCGCGGCCGCCACCAAACCATACAGCGCGAGTCCGGCCACACACAGCACGACGATGGCCGCCATCGCGACCACCGTGTCGGCTCGCGCCGTTGCGAAAATGATCAGGTAGCCCAAGCCCTGTTGCGCGGTGATGAATTCGCCGATGATCACGCCAATGATCGACAGCGTCATGGCGATCTTCATGCCGCTGAAGATGTGCGGAATCGCCGCTGGGAACCGGACACTTCGAAACACCTGCCATGGCGTTGCCGTCAGTGACCGGCAAAGCCGAACCATGTTGCGGTCGACACTGAGCAGGCCGGCCGCAGTAGCGATAACAATCGGGAAGAAGGCGATGAAGACGGAGAAGGCGAGACGCGACTGCGGTCCAATGCCCAGCCAGATGATGAACAGTGGCGCGAGCGCGATCTTCGGGATCAGCTGAAAGAACACGAGGTTGGGATACAGCGCCTCTCGGGCCAGCGTCGAGTAGGTGATGAGGATCGCGAGCCCCACGCCCAGCAGCGTTGCAATGACGAAGCCGCCCGCTGATTCGAGTGTCGTGGGAATGGCATGCTTCAGCAGGATTGCATGCTGGTTGACGATGACCTTGGCGATCGAACTCGGCGCCGGCAGGATCACTTCCGGCACCCGCCCGATGGCAACGACAACCTCCCACGCGATGAGAACCACTAACGCGAGTGCCAGCGGCAGCACGATTGCACGCGCGCTCGACCATACATAAGCGTGTCGCCGCATTCCGATGGCAGCACCGGTTTCCGTACCGACGCTCATTCGCAATGCGGGAACCCTCTTGTCCGACATACGTGCCCCTCAGTGCGTCGCAGGAGCGGGTTGCACAGCAACGTGCGCGCGCTCGATAGTGAGGCGCAGTTCCCGGCATGCTTCGCCGAACGCCTGCGTCTCTTCGATCTCGAAGCGACGTGGCCGCTCGAACGGCACCGGCATGTCGAGAATGATCGACGAAGGTCGCCCCCCCATCACCAGCACCCGATCCGACAGGTAGACGGCCTCGCGGATGCTGTGCGTGACAAAGATCACCGTCTTCCGGTAGCGCTCGAGCAGCTCGGCCAGCACCACATTCATCTGGTCTCGCGTGATGGCGTCGAGCGCGCTGAATGGCTCGTCCATCAGCAACACCTTGGGATCATGGATCAAGGCGCGGCAGATCGCCACGCGCTGGCGCATGCCTCCAGACAGCTCATGCGGTCGCTTGTGCTCGAAACCACCGAGGCCCACACGCTGCAGAAGTTCATGGGCGCGCTCCGTGAAGTTGGCGCGCGCGAGCTTCAAGATTTCGATCGGAAACAGGACATTTTCGAGCGTGCTCTTCCATGGCAGCAGCGTCGCATCCTGGAAGATCACGCCGGTGTCGCGCCGTGGACCCGTGACCGGCGCACCGGCAAGTACAAGCTCCCCGGCGCTCGGCATTTCGAGTCCGGCCAACATCATCAGCAACGTGCTCTTGCCACATCCGCTCGGTCCCAGTAACGAGATGAATTCACCGGACTTCGCTGCGAAAGTGGTGTGAGCGACCGCGTGCACGGGACCGCTGCGCGTCGAATAGCTCTTTGCCACGTCGCGCGCGGCAACGAAATTTTCCTCGCTCGCCATCACACCAGGAACTTGCGTAGCGGTTCGACCTGGAGCCGCACCTGGGCCAGTTCGCTTTCGCTCAGCCTCACCTTTCCGGCGAACTGATTGGTGAAGAGCTCGGCCATATCGGGCAACTTCGCGCCCGGCGCGCTCGCATACTGCAAAATGAGATCCGCCTGACTCCTGACCTTGGCCGGATCGGCCCAGCCGAAGCCCTGCTTCTCCACTTCGGGCACGAGGTTGGTCAGGTTGGTCAGTCCGAGACCAATGCGCGCGTACTCCTTGCCGCTGGCCGACATCGAGACTTCGTCGTTGGCTTTGAGGAATATTTCCAGCGCCTCGTCCGGGTTGGTCATTGCATACTTGATCGCGTCCATCGCGCCGTTGACGAACGCCTGACACACCGCAGGGTCGCTCTTGATGCGGGCTGGCTGCGTGATCAGCGACTGGCCATAAAATTCGATCCCGACCGACTTGAACAACATGAAGCGAACATTGACGCCGTTGGATGCCAGTGACGGGATGGTGCTTGACCCGAACGCCGATACCGCGTCAACGAGTTTCTCGATCAACGATCGATCACGGACCTTCGAGTCGAGCTGCACCAATTGCACTTTCGCCAGATCGAATCCGGCGCGTTTCGAATACAGTTCCAAAAATGGGAACTCGCCCGAAGTAACGCTTGCCCCGAGCTTCTTCCCCTCAAGGTCTTTCGGCGACGTGATCTTCGAGTCGGCAAGCACTCCGATACCCATCAATGCGTCGTAGTTGATCTGCCCGATGCAGGCAATCGGCAGTCCCTTGGCCGCCTGCGCGATTACCGTCGGCGTAGCGCCCATTCCGAACATGAAGCTGTTCGCCCCCACCGCTTGCGCCGCTGCGCCGGAACCCGAACCTCGCGCCACGCTGACGTCCAGTCCATATTTTTTCCAGAAGCCCTTGTCGCGTGCGACATATGCGAAAAGGTTCGGCCCCTCGGGAATCCACGATGTCGTAAACGTCACCTTGGTCAGGCCCTGTCCAATTGCCGGGGCCGACAAACCGGTTGCCGCGACGACGCCGCAGGCGCTGGCACTCTTGAGGAAATCACGACGCGTAAAGGAATTCGACATGGCAGACCCTACCTTTCCGTCCAAAGGGATCATCATCGTATACGCGATATCATTTCATGTATACATGGTGTATGCGCGATACTGGTTTCATGCTACGCTGCTGTCCATGCAACGAATGCAATCGACCATCCCTTTCCACGTACGCACCAAGTGAATACACGACCACAGGCCCGGCGCGCCAACATGGTGCGCGCCACGAGCGCACGCCCATCAAAGGCTCGTGAGGACACCGGCGAAACGCGCTCCGAGCAGATCCGCGCGGCTCTGGAACGCGACATATTGTCCGGACGATTGCCGCCCGGCACCAAACTCGAGGAAGAGGCGCTCGCGCTGCACTACGGCGCTTCCCGAACGCCGGTGCGCGAGGCGCTGAAGCAGATCGCGTCGGAAGGCCTCGTCCACTTGCGCCCGCGCCAAGGCGCATTTGTCGCACAGTTGACGGTCAGTACACTGGTCGAAATGTTTGAAGTGATGTCGCTGCTGGAGGCCGACTGCGCAGCGTTGGCGGCGCGCCGCCATACGGCTGCTGACCGAATCGCGCTGAGTACGGCGCATACCGCCTGTCAGAGTGCCGCCAAGCGCAACGATCCCGCGAAGTTCTACCGCGCCAACCGTGATTTTCATGAATGCGTCTACCGCGCAACGCACAACGTGTTTCTCGAAGAGCAGACGGTGACGCTGCGCAACCGCCTCGACGTCTACCGGCGCGAGACCACATTCCATCCCGGTTTGATGGCGGTGTCGCTCACCGAGCACCAACGCATCCTCGACGCCATATTCGCGATGGATGAAGGTGCCGCGGCCTTGCACATGCGGGGCCACCTCGACACGCTGCGCAATGACGCTCTGACCATGGTCGAGTCGTTGATGCGGCAGCGCTGATGCCCATGGCCGCGACACGCTGCAAGCAGGCGTGCAATCCCGGCGGTCGCTATAGCGGCCTTCATCAGGCATCTCGCGATGAATCCCGGCCGCCACACGCTGAACGCATGTGCATGCGCCGTCAGGCGTCCTGGCTTCTACAGCAGAAGGTCGACTACTTCCACGAATCCCGCACCGGAGGGCGCACTCGTCACGTACGCCGGCGGTGTCGCAATACGATCGAGAAACGGCAACACGTTCGCCACGCCGATCGCATTGGGGAAAAAGCCAAACATCGGTGCATCGTTGGGTGAATCACCGACGTAGACGAAGTGCTCGCGTTCCACATCGAGATCGACGCCGAATACTTCGGCCAGCAACGTGCGAGTCATGCCCAGTTTGTCGTAATCGCCAAACCAGCCATTGACATGAATGGAGCTGATTTTGGCGGTGAGCCCCGCATCCTGCATCAGCGCCACAATGCGATCGATTGCCGCGCGCGACAGCGCCGGCACGTCTTCGCAGAAATCGATCGCCAGATCGCACTCGCGATAATGCTGATCGGAGGCCAGCGCCGCACCGGGCACCGCCGCAAGAATGCGCGCGCCGATGGCGGCCAACTGTTCGCGCTGGGCGGCGCGTGTCGCGGTATCCATCATGAATCGTCGCACGAGCTGCCGGCGCTTGGCCTCGTAGCGCATGTAGAACGCGCCGTTCTCGCCCACCACCGCATCCACCGGCCATTGCCGCGCGATGAGGTCGCACCATCCCGCCGGTCGCCCCGTCACCGGCACGACGATCAGCCCTGCATCGCGCAACCGCTCGAGCGCCAGATAGGCCAATGCCGGCAGCCGTCCGTCCGTCGTCAGCGTATCGTCAATGTCGGTAAGCACTGCGATGGCGCGGCGCGCCACGCGGTCGGGCAATTCGGAGAGTGGTTGCATCTGCAAAGTCATAAGAGGTCATATGACTAGCGGTACAGCAGTCGCCTGTAAAGCGCTGACTAGCCGAGTTCCGGCCCGGCGATGACATGGACCAGCGCGCTGTCGCCAAAACCAACCGCTCGCCCGAGGGCCATTCGATGGAACGGTCGCTGCACTCTGAATCCCC
>JBKJSU010000409.1:0-3987 GCA_046594415.1 Casimicrobiaceae bacterium
GGTGAAGAGCAGCAGCAACATGATGGACCCGCGGCAGGCCGAGAAGATCGCGCAGCGCACGCGCAAGCAGTATCCCGAGGGCATCCCCGCGTTTGGCGCCGATGCGCTGCGCTTCACGTTCGCGTCGCTGGCCACGTTCAACCGCACGCTCAACTTCGACCTCAACCGGTGCGAAGGCTATCGCAATTTCTGCAACAAGTTGTGGAACGCCACGCGCTTCGTGCTGATGAATCTCGAGGGCAAGGATTGCGGCACCGACGAAGCGCTGCCGCGCATGTTGAGCTTCGTCGACCGCTGGTTGCTGGGCCGGCTGCAGCACGCCAAGCACGACATCGCCACCAACTTCGACCAGTATCGCTTTGATCTCGCCGCCCGCGCGCTGTATGAATTCGTGTGGGACGAGTATTGCGACTGGTACCTGGAACTCGCGAAAGTACAGCTGGCGCAGTCCGAGGCCAATGGCGACGAGGCTGCCGCGCGCGGCACGCGCAGCGTGCTGGTACGCGAACTCGAGGCTACGCTGCGTCTCGCGCATCCCTTCATTCCGTTCATCACCGAGGAACTCTGGCAGACCGTGGCCCCGTTGGCCGGCAAGTCGGGGATCTCGATTTCCACGCAACCGTTTCCCGTCGCCAATTTCGGGCGGGTCGATGCGGCCGCGGACGCCAAGATGGCCCAACTGAAAGCCATCATCGCCGCCTGTCGCGAACTGCGCGGCGAGATGAACCTGTCGCCCGCCGTGCGCGTGCCGCTGATCGTCACCGGCGATGCGGCAGTGCTGCGTGAATTTGCGCCGTATTTGCTGCCGCTGGCCAAGGTTTCCAGCGTCGAGATCGTCGACGACCTGCCCACCACCGATTCGCCGGTGGCGGTTGCCGGCGTATTCCGGATGATGCTGCACATCGAGATCGATCCCGTCGTCGAGCGCGAGCGTATCGGCAAGGAAAAGATCCGCATCGAGACCGAAATCGTCAAGGCACAGGTCAAGCTCGGCAACGAGAGCTTCGTGGCGCGCGCGCCGGCCCCGGTGGTGGAGCAGGAGCGCGCGCGTCTCGCCTCGTTCATCGCGACGCGCGACAAGCTCCAGCAGCAGTTCGACCGGCTGGGCGGATAGGCGCGCGATGCGCGAGCCCGCGGACGGCGGCGTGGTCGCCGACGTCATGCCCACCACCCCGAACCAGCACGTTGCCGCGCGGCGCCGACGTCGTGGCGTGGCGGGGATCGCATTGCTGGTGGCGATGCTGGTCCTGTGGTTCGGCTTTCTCGGATTGCGCGCTCTGTATTTCCCGGACGAGGGGCGCTACGCCGAGATTCCGCGCGAGATGCTGGCCAGCGGCGATTGGGTCACGCCTCGGCTCAACACCTTTCCCTACTTCGAGAAGCCGCCGCTCCAATACTGGATCACCGCGGCCGCATTCGCGCTCTTCGGCGAGCGCGACTGGACCGCGCGGCTGTGGCCCGCCGTCTCGGGATTGTTAGGCGTGCTGGCGGTGCTGGCCACCGCGCGGCGGCTCTACTCCCCGCGCGCGGGATGGGTTGCGGCGGGGGTGATGGCCTCGTCGGCGGGCTACTTTCTCGCCACCCAGTTCCTCACGCTGGACATGGGCCTTGCCGCACTGCTCACCGGCGCGATGTGCGCCTTCGCCGTGGCGCAGGACGCGCGTGCCACCGCGGCGCAAACCCGGCAGTGGATGCTGGTGGCGTGGGCGCTGTGCGCGCTGGCCGTGATGTCCAAGGGCCTGATCGGCATCGTGCTGCCGGCATTGGCGCTTGGCGTATACATCGCCGTCACCCGCAGCTTCGGACTGCTGCGCCGCCTCCACCTCGTTGCCGGCATCGCCGTCATGCTGGCGCTCACCGTGCCCTGGTTCATGACGGTGGAGATGCGCAATCCGGGATTTTCCCAATTCTTTTTCGTGCAGGAGCACTTCCAGCGCTTCACGCAGCCCGAGCATCGCCGTCCGGGGCCTTGGTGGTACTTCCTGCCGATCGGCGCCTTCGCGTTGATGCCGTGGTTGCCGGCGATGATGGCGTCGATGCGCGGCGCGCGTTTCTCGCCGCGCGTTCGTGCGTCTCGCGATTTCAATCCCACGCTCTTCTTCTGGTGCTGGGCCGGCGCCATCCTGGTGTTTTTCAGCATCTCGGCATCGAAGTTGCCTGCGTACATCCTGCCGGCGATGGGGGCCGTGGTTCTTGCCATCGCGGTACCGCTGGCCCGCCGGTTGCGCACCGGGTTGCGCATCACTGCGGCGACAGCGGTCGCGTGCGGCGCGCTGCTGGCGCTCGGTTCGCTGCCGGCCACCGCGCTGATCAAGGTACCGCAGGTGGCCGAGGATTTTCGCGCGCAGGTTGGATGGCTGATCGGTGCCGGCGTGCTCTACGCGCTGGCGGGCGGCGGGGCTTGGTGGCTCGTGGCGCGACGGCGCTTCATGGCGGCGCTTGCGGTCCTGGTCCTGGGCGGCATACTTGCGAGCCAGGTGGCCATGGTGATGGCGCACGCGGTGGACGAATATTTTTCGGCTGAGCGATTGCTGGAGCGCGTCGCCGCAGGCGTGCGCCCCTTCCAGCCGGGCGTGCCGTTCTACAGCGTCGACATGTTCGATCACACGGTGCCGTTCCTGCTGGGTCGCACCGTGATCCTGGTAAAGGAACAGGGCGAGCTGGCTTACGGTATCGCGGCCGCGCCGGCCAATTACATTCCAACGGTCGAGGCCTTCGTCACCCGGTGGCGGCAGGACACCGATGCCTACGCCGTGATGCCACCCAATGTGCACGAATGGCTGCTGGGCGCCGGCGTGCCCATGCGCCTGATCGACAGCGACGGGCGGCGCGTGGTGGTGTCGCGGCGGTGAACGGTAGGCAGGGCCACCGGTGTGTAGGCGAGGCTGAAGCCTCGCACAGCGCCGCGCAAAGATGTAGGCGAGGCTTCAGCCTTGCCTACAACAACACGCTAGTCCACGCGCTTGACGAACGCCGTTACTTCCTCGCGATCGTGGTAGAGCTGGCGCACGCGCAGCGTGTGGTGCAGTCCGGCCGCGTCGATGATCGCCGCGATTCGCGCTTCGCAGCGGCGCACTTCGTTGTAGCGCTTCTTCATCGGCAACTTCAGATTGAAGATCGCACGGCGCGTGGCGCCATCGGCAATCCAGTGGCCGATCATCTCCGCGATGCGCAGCGGCTGCTCGACGATGTCGCAGACGAGCCAGTCGACGGCGCGCCGGGGGCGCCAGCGCAGCCCATCCTCGCGCAGGTGCGTGACCAGCGGATCAGCAGCGACGGCCCCCTTCAACGGCCCGTTGTCGACCGCCGTCACCTTGAGCCCGCGCCGCGCCAATTGCCACGTCCAGCCACCGGGCGCCGCGCCCAGGTCCACCGCATGCAGCCCCGGCCGCAGCGCCGCGCGATCGGCGTTGTCGAGCAGCACGGCAAACGCCTCGGCCAGCTTCAACGTGGACCGCGACGGCGCGCTCCCCGGCATCCGCAGGCGCGGGATGCCGAGCGGCCACGCGCTGCGCTCCGGGTCATTGCTGGTGCCGACGAACGCCTGCGTGCCGCTGGTCAGCAAGACGTGCAGGCGCAACGTCGCGCTGGCAGCGACAGCGCCGGAGGCGCGCAGCGTGGCATCGAGGCGGGTCTCGAGCGAACGGGCGAGCGGCGAGAGTTCCTTGCCATCGTTGGTGTCGGGATATTCGACCCAGATGCTTTGCCACGGTCCATCGCCGCCATCGCGGCGCGCCGCGATGGCGGCAAGCAATGGCGTGACGCGATCGGCGCGGCTGCCGCCTTCCGTGAAACCCGGAAGGGCCAGGGCTTCGCTACCGACGAACACGGAGCGGGCGAAAACGGGTGGCGCGACGGCGAGCGCAGCGCCGATCCGGCCGAGGTCGTTGGCGGCGCCACGCGCCACGACGATGGCCGACGCGGGCAGGACTTCGATGTCGATCGTGGCGTCGAGCACTGCGGCAAGGCGCCGCAGATCCGCCGCGG
>JBKJSU010000213.1:0-3997 GCA_046594415.1 Casimicrobiaceae bacterium
TCGAGGTCGGTGTCGGTGCGCCACCAGAGGACACGGCGCGCGTCGACGTCGCTCATCATGGGCGTCAGCAGTTCGATGGCCGCGTCGAAATCACCGAGCGAAACCATCGCGCACCCCAGGTTGTAGCGCAGGTTGGAGTTGTCCGGGTCCAGCAGCATCGCCCGCGATGCCCACTCCCTGGCACGCTCGACTTCGCCCATCGCCAGCAGCGCACTCACGCCCCAACCCATCGCCAGGCTGTGATCGGGTTCGGCGACGATGGCCTTTTCGATGCGCACGAGATTGCGCCGCGCGGTGGCCTTTGCCGCCTCGGCATCACCCTTGGCCAGTTGCGCCTGCACGCACATTCCCAGCGCCCAGAAGTCCGACTCGATGGCGGTGGCGGCGCGCTCGAGGCAGGCGATGGCCTCGTCCCAGCGATGCTTCGCCATCAGAATCCTCGCCGCCGCGGCATTGACTTCGTAGGCATCCGGATCGAGTCGCAGCGCCAGTTCGAGCTCGACCCACGCCTCGTCGAGCTTGCCGTCGTCTGCCAGCAGGCGCCCCTTGGCCGCGTGTGCCTCGGCGAGATCCGGCTCCAGCGCCAGCGCGCGCAGCGCGGCCTCCCAACCAGTCTCGCCGGTCTTGGCGCTGACCAGCAGCCGCATATTCGATTGGCAGAGGGCCAGCAACGCCCATGCGCGCGCGTAATCCGGATCGATCTCCACCGCGCGCTTGCAGAAGCGCACGGTGATCTCGCGATGGCGCGAATTGCCGGTGGCGTTGTACTGCCGTGCCATCAGATAGAGCTTATAGGCTTCCGGGTTGGTGGTGGCGCGATGCTCGATGGCTTTTCGTTCCGCCGGCAGCAGCCGCAACCTGAGCGCGCCGACGATGGCCTGCGAGATTTCGTCCTGCAGCGCGAAGATGTCGTTGAGATCGCGATCGTAGCGCTCGGCCCACAGGTGGCTGTCGGTGGCGCCTTCGATCAGCTGCGCGGTGATGCGCACGCGGTTGCCGGACTTGCGCACGCTGCCTTCGAGCACATGGCTGACCTTCAACTGCCGCGCCACCTGCGCGACGTCGACGTGCTTGCCCTTGAACGTGAACGACGTGTTGCGCGAGACCACGGCCAGCGCGGACACCTTGCACAGGTCGGTGATGATGTCCTCGGTGATGCCGTCCGAGAAATACTCCTGCTCGGGGTCTCCGCTCATGTTGGCGAACGGCAACACGCAGATGGACATGCGCGGCACGGCGCCCGCGGCGGATGCAGGCGCCGCGGCCGGCGCGGGTGCGTGCAGTACGAAGACGTGCACCGGCCGCTGGATGCCCTTGACCGTGTGCTGGCCCAGATCCTCGAACACGCACGCCACCTTGCCCGCCACGTGGTCGCGCACCGTAGCCGATAGCGCGATGCCGCCCGCAGGCGCCAGCGCTTGCAGCCGCGCCGCCACGTTAACGCCTTCGCCGTAGATGTCGTCACCCTCGACGATGACATCGCCGAGATTGATGCCGATGCGATACCGCAGCCGCGCATCTTCCGCGCGCTCGGGTTCGGCTTGGGCGGTGGCCTGCTGCAGCGCCAGCGCGCAGTTGACGGCGGCCGTGACGCTCGCAAACTCCACCAGCGCACCGTCACCCATCAGTTTCACCAGGCGGCCGTCGTGCGCCAGCACGCACGGATCGAAGACCGCGCTGCGGTTGACCTTGAGCCGCTGCAGCGTACCGGCCTCGTCGGCTTCCATCAGGCTCGAGTAGCCGACGACGTCGGCCGCGAGAATGGCGGTCAGGCGGCGTTGCATCGGGTGGCTCGGGCGGGTGGATCGATCACGATGCGGACCAGGGACTTCACGGTGCAGTTCAATGGAGGTCAAGTATTGAGGGTTCGGTTGCGGGGGTCAACCGGCAAGGCAAAAAAAATGGCGACGGGATTGCCCGTCGCCATTGTTGCAGGCATTGCGCGGGGCTACTGCGGCGCGCACATCACCACGATGTCTGGACCATCGCCTTCGGCGATCCAGCCCTTGGCCACCATCTGGTCACGCACGGCCTTGCTGGTTGTATAGCGATGATTGGCGTCGGCGCGATTGCTGAACACGCGATAGACGTTGATCTGCCCGGCGCCGCAGTTACCAAGGTTGGGCGGATACAGATAGAAGAACGTGGACGACTCGAGGATGAACGTGGGGTTCTTGCTCATCGTGCCATCGCATTCGTTGGTGTCGCGGCCGAAGAAGTGGCCGTCGCCCTTGCCCGGCGGTATGTAGATGCGGCATACGGCGGACGTGCCGGCCTGCGTGGTGGCGTAGGCCTTGAACGACAGGCCCGTGCGCGCCCAGCCCTTGAACGTGCCGTCGTCGAGCTTGGCGATTTCACCGGGGACATAGGTGATGAAGTAGTGGTCGAGTGCTGCGTTGTAGAACTCGACGACGGTCACTGGCGTGCCGGTTGACGGTTGCGAGGCTCTCACCGCGGCGGCGGCGTCGAGAATGCCGTAGCCCCACGTGTAGTTGGGATTGGCCGGGTTGTCCTGCGTGGCCGCGTTGTACACCGGCAGGTTGGTGGCGAACGGGCTGGGCTGCACGGTGGCGTAGAGCCGCGCCTTCACCGTCTCCGGTGTCATCGAGGGGTCCTGCTGCAGCATCAGCGCCACGGCACCGGTGATGTGCGGCGTGGCCATGCTGGTGCCGAAGCTCGCGAAATGGACGCCGTCCGCCTCGACGGAAGTGCGGTCCGTCGGCTTGATCTTGTCCACCGTCAGCGCCGCCAGGATCGATGCGCCCGGCGCGGTGATTTCGGGCTTCATGATCGGCGGGCATTTGGCGGAGTTGCTGCAATTGCGGCGCGGCCCGCGGCTGCTGAACACCGAGATGTCGGAGACGGCGCCGGGATAGTTGTCGGTATTGGGACCGTTGAGGCTGTTCCACGACGTGCGTGTGTTGTAGGACGCCACGGCAATCACGCGCCGCGGGGACGAGGCGTCGGTCAGGATCGCGGTGGTCACCGGCGCGATGTGATCGGTGAACACGGGGCCCGTCGCATCCTCGCCGTTGATGATCGAGAACGGCTGGCTGCCGCCTGCCACCATGTTGCCGACCAGCGTGATCTTCCACGCGCCCTTGACCAGCGGTGACGTGGCAGTGGAGCCGATGAGGACCCTGATCTGGCGGTCGTCGTTGTTGGCATTGACGCCGGTCGAGGTGAATTCCACGGCGCCGCATGGCGTGCTGACGGTACCGGGGTTGTCGCCCGGATTCACGGTGAGCGTGGCCGCGCAGCCAGGTCCCGCCACGTTGACGCCATACGCGTTGGTGCCCGGGTACCAGACCTCGAGCGTGGCGAGGGTGGCCGCCGTGGGAATGGTGAAACCGACAGTTTCGCTTGCGCCCTGCGTGATGGTGCCGGTAGCGCGGATCGCCGCATTGGCCTCGTTGCCGGCGGCCGCGACCAGGATCACGCCCGGTCCCGCGAGATTGTTCATGCCCACTTCGTAATTCGATGTGCCGTCGCGCGCGCCGAAGTACGAGCCGAAGCTCATGTTGATCACCAGCGGACGGCCCAGTGCGGCGGCGGTGGCTTTCATCCAGGCGATACTGTCGAGAATCGCCGCGCTGCCGTAGTCGTTGCCGTTGGTGATCATCAGGTCGGCCGACGGCGCCATGCCGATCATGCGGTAGCCGAGCTGGCCGTTGCCGGTGGCTTGTCCGTTGCCCGCGGCAATGCCCCCCACGTGGGTGCCGTGGCTGTCGGTGTCCTTGTGGACGCAGGCGGCAGGATCGCCCGCGATCGTGGCATTGATCATCGCCGCCGTGCAGACACCGCCGTACGTGTACCCCGCGGGCGGCGCACCGGAGGCGCCGGAGGCCCGCTGGTCCCAGATGGCGAGGACGCGCGTGGTGCCGTCACCATTCCTGAAATCGTTGTGCTTGAAGTCGATGCCGGAGTCGATGATGCCGACGATCACGCCCTTGCCGGTGCCCGCCGACCAGGTGGGTGGCGTGCCGGCGCGCAGCGT
>JBKJSU010000377.1:0-3476 GCA_046594415.1 Casimicrobiaceae bacterium
CCCGCTGCTGCGCAGCTGGATGGAGCAGAACGGCTATCGCGGCATGCACGAGGTCGAGATCTTTTCCGCCAACAACTGGTGGCAGAAAGATCCGGACCACGTGCTGGCCACCTGCCAAGCGCGCCACGTCGAGTGCAGTTGAGGAAGGGCGCCCGCGGGCCCCTGTAGCCGACGCTGCAGCCTCGTTGTCATGGCGCCCGCCGTGCCCGCCGCTGCAACAGCGCAACGGCGGATGCAGTAGAGTGCGCCGATGCCCGCCGCGCTGCCCACCGCCCCGCCCCCGCCCCCGCCGTATAGCCTGGAGCGCGCCCTGCTTTTCGGGTTCGCCACCGGCGTCCCGGTACTGCTGGCACTGCTGTTCGGTGAACCACGGGCGGCGCTCTTCGCAGGCATGGGCGCCGTGATGGCCTTGCAGGTCGATCCGCGGCGTTCGATCTCCATCCGCATTACCGCCGTTCTTGCGGCGCTGGCGCTGATCGTGAGCTCGGGCACGCTCGGCGTGATGCTGAAGGATGACAAGGTCGCGATGACGGTGGCCGTGATCGCCATTGCGTTCCTCGCCGGCCTGCCCAAGCCGTTTTTCCCCTACCTCACGCTGGTCGGCAAGGTCTGCGCCGCAGTCGTGATCGTCACGTCGGCAGGACTCAGCGCGACCGGCGAAGCGGCCATCGTGTTCGTCGCTGGTGGAATCTTCGCGCTGCTGGCGGCCGTGCTGAAGGCGCGGTGGCATAGCCCCCAGGCCACCGGGCTGACGCCGTATGCCGAGGTGCAGGCACTGCTGGCCGGCGAGCGCAATCCGCTGTTCTATGCGTTCACCATGGCGGCGACGGTGCTGCTCGCCATGGTGCTGGCCGACGCGCTGCACGCCAAGCTCCCCGGCTGGGTGGGCTTGACGGTACTTTTCGTGATGCATCCGGACGACGCGATGGCACTCAAGCTGATGGCGCAGCGCCTGGCGGGCACGCTGGCCGGCATCGCGCTGGCCGGCATCATCGTTCACCTCGTGCACGAGCCATGGATCCTGGCCGGACTGGCGATCGTGATGGCGGCGCTGGTGCCCAAGGCCACGGCGATGAACTACTTCTGGATGAGCGGGACATTCACGACGCTGGTGATGCTGCTGCTCGATCTGGCACTGCTGAAGAGCGGCGGCGATGCGCCGCTGCTGTTGTGGCGTCTCTACGACACGATGCTTGGCTGCGCCGTTACCGGCGCGGTGCTGCTGGCGGTCTACGGCAGCCGCCGCTGGCGCGCGCGGCGGCGTGGCGCCAACCGCAAGCCGGCCGACGCCGACGGCGATCCGCCGGAGGTGCCGGAACCCGGTACCGGAAGCGAGGGTATGCAGGGTTGACCCGGCAGCGCGTACCGTGCCACCGGGGCTGTAAAATGCCGACCTTCGCCGTTTCTGCTCAAGGAGTCCCCGATGGCCCTCGTCTCGATGCGTCAACTGCTGGATCACGCCGCCGACCACGGCTAGGGTCTGCCGGCCTTCAACGTCAACAACCTGGAACAGGTGCAGGCCATCATGGCGGCGGCGGCAGCTCCTCGGTGCCGCAGAACCTGCTGGCGCAGATCCGCGAGTTCGGCGGCGACATGAAGGAAACCTACGGCGTGCCGGTGGAGGAAATCCAGAAAGGCATCCGCCACGGGGTGCGCAAGATCAACATCGACACCGCCATCCGGCTGGCAATGACGGCGGCGGTGCGCGCTACAGGCGGGCGAGCTGCGGCAGATCGTGAGTTGACGGACGGGGCTACAGCGTCGCGCACACCGGCAACGTCAGCGTCTGCAATACCTCGCCGTTGCGCGGGTCCTGCACGACGGCGACCAACGCGGCGTCGCGGCCACGCTCGGCAGGCAACGGCAACTGCACCGCAGTATCGAGACGGCCCTGTGCATCGAGCGTGAACGGCCCCGCCAGCGTGCGCACTACGTGGTTGTGCGTCAGGCGCACGCCGCGGTTCTCGCCGGCCTTCACGTCGGATACGAGGCGGCTGTCGGTGTAGGCAAGCCAGGCTTCGGCGCGCTTCGCCAGCGCCTGGTCGGCGACCCGGACTTCGAGACGCGTGCTGGTGGCGTCGGTGGCCGCGCCGTCGATGGCGAGCTTCACGTCGGCGCGCGCGGCGCGGGCACGGGCCGCGGCAACCTTGTCGGTGGCGGCCCCGCCCGCCCAGTTGCGCGTGTCGCGCCCCTGCACCCGCACCTGCGGCGTGTAGACGAAGGTCTCGCCGCCGGCGCGCATTGCCGTATATTGCCGCTCGGTAAACCGGGCCGTCGCAAACCGGTCCTTCCAGCCCAGGCGGTCCCAGTAGTCGACATGAAAGGCCAGCACCGACGCCGTGGCGCCCGCAGCCGGCACCGGAAATTTCGACGTGAGCCAGCGGTCGGCCGGCGGGCAACTGTCGCAGCCCTCGGAGGTGAAAAGCTCCACCAACGGCAGCAACTTCGCGCCACTTGCGGCTTCGCACACGGCGGCAGCCGCCGGCGGCGCCGCGCCCATCGTGGCGGTGCACAATGCCAGCAGAGCCGCAGTCCGGAATCGATTGTTCATGACCTTGCAGTCGCCGCGCCCGTAGCCGGCATTACACCGGCATCGTGCTAGCATTTGCATCCCGGCGCACGCGGCGAACAACACCCATGCGCCAACCGACTCCCACATCCTGATACTGGAGGTCCCGATGGGCATCATGGGCATCATCTCAATGATCGTGGTCGGCTTCGTCGTCGGCCTTCTGGCCCGCTTCCTCTACCCGGGCGCGGTGTCGTTGGGCTTCTGGATGACGACGCTGCTCGGCATCGGCGGCTCGCTGGTGGGCGGCGTCGTCGGCAGCCTGCTCTTCAAGAATCCGGACGGCAGGTTTCATCCGGCCGGCTGGATCCTGTCGATCATCGGCAGCATGGCGCTGATCTGGCTCTACCTCAACTACGGGCGCTGATTCCGGTCGCGCGCTGCATCAAGCCCGTGGCCACGAACGGGCCGGGGCTTCAACCTCCAGCATCACGGCGACGCCAACGCGCAGCACCTAGGCCAACAACGTGGTCCCCAGTTCCTGGGCGGCGTCGCGCAATTCGGGCAGGAAGCGTCGCTCCAGATCGGCGATGGACACACGCGACGCCTGCGTGCCGATGTTCATCGCCGCCACCACCCGGCCCGAAAGATCGCGCACCGGAACGGCGATGGACCGCAGTCCAAGTTCCAGTTCCTGATCGACCACGGCGTGGTCTTCCGCCGCCACGCGCTCCAGTTCCACGCGAATCTGCGCCGGCGCGATCACCGTGCGATTGGTGTAGGCGATCAATTTCACGCGTTCGAAATAGGCCGTGAGTTCGTCCGGCGGCAGATGGGCCAGCAGCACGCGACCCATCGACGTGCAGTACGCCGGCAGGCGCGTGCCGATGGACAGGTCCACCGACATGATGCGGCGCATCGTGGACGACCGCGCGAGATAGAGAATCTCGTCGCCTTCCATGAGCGC
>JBKJSU010000014.1:0-7221 GCA_046594415.1 Casimicrobiaceae bacterium
GCGGTCACGCTCCCTGCTCCATGTCCGTCTACACGCCGGTAACTACACCCGATCTCGAGGCATGGCTCACGCGGTATGCCGTCGGCAGCCTGACCGATCTCGAGCCAATCGCCACCGGCATCGAGAACACGAACTACTTCGTCACCACCGATCGCGGCCGGTACGTGCTGACGCTCTATGAGCGCCTGCCGGCCGGCGAACTGCCGTTCTACCTCAACCTGATCGCGCACCTCGCGCGCGCTGGCGTCGAGGTGCCCGCGCCGGAGCCCGATCGCACCGGCGCGCTGTTTTCGATGCTGAACGGCAAGCCCGCCGGCTTGCTGGCCTGGGTCGAGGGCGCGCCTATGGATACCCCCACGCCCACGCACTGCGCGCAGGTGGGCAACGCGTTGGCGCGATTGCATCTCGCGTCCCAGTCCTACCGCAGCCGGCTCACCAACCGTCGCGGACCGGCGTGGTGGCGCCAGGCCGCACGCGCGGTGAAGCCCTATCTCGATGCCGGGCAGTGCGCGCTGCTCGATGCCGAAATCAAGTTCCAGACCGGCTTCGGGCGCGGCAGGATGCCCAAGGGCGCCATTCACGGCGACCTGTTCTGCGACAACGTGCTCTTTGCGGGCGATCGCGTTGTCGGCATCATCGACTTCGGATTCGCGGCCACCGATTTCTTTGCCTACGATCTTGCAATCACCGTCAACGACTGGTGCGCCGATGCGGCCACCGGCGCATTGCTGCCGGCATGCACGCAAGCCATGACCGCGGCCTACGCTGCCGTGCGGCCGCTCACCGCCGAGGAGCGCGAGGCCTGGCCGTCGCTGCTGCGCGCGGCGGCGCTACGCTTCTGGCTGTCGCGCCTCTATGACCTGCACCTGCCACGCTCCGGCGAACTGACACACGCGCACGACCCGGCGCACTTCGAACGCGTGCTGCGCGCGCGCGTGGCCGCGATGCCTGTCTTTCCGATAACGACACCTGCGTGAACCCATGAGCGAACAATTGCGCGAATTTCCGTTCACCCGCCATCCCGCCCGCCAGGGCATGGTGTGGCTGGTGCAGGCGTGGCGCATGTTCAACCAGCATCGCCTGGCATGGATCGTCCTGTTGCTGGCGTACTACCTGTTGTTGCTGTTCACCCGCGCGATTCCATTCATCGGGCCCTGGGCAATGACGATCATCAAGCCGGTCCTCGCTGTCGGCCTGCTGGCCGCCGCCTGGAACCAGGAGCTCGGCAAGACGCCGGCGTTGAGCCAGATCCTGCAGGGCTTCCGGGCCAACCTCTGGGCGCTGCTGCCGATCGGCCTCTTTTTCATGCTCGGGATGACCGCCGCGGTGTTCGCGTCGTCGCTCGTCGACGGCGGCAAGCTGATCGAATTCATCACGGCGAGCGCCGACGCGAGCGAAGAGGACGTCGCCAAGGCGCTGGCCGATCCGCAGCTGCAGTTCGGCATGATGTTCTCGGCGCTGCTGTCCGTGCCGGTGCTGGTGTCCACATGGTGGGCCCCTGCGCTGATCGTGTTCCAGGACGCGGGACCCGGCCGGGCGCTGCTCGCCAGCATGCGGGCGGCGTTTGCCAACTGGCGGCCGCTCCTGTTCTACGCGCTCGGCATGTTCTTCTACGGCGTGGTCCTGCCGGGGCTGGTAGTGAGCGCGCTGCGGCTGCTGCTGCCGCCTGCCGCCGGACAGGTGCTGGTGCTGGCGCTGCTGCTGCCCTACCTGGCGTTCTTTGCCGCCACGCTGCACATTGCCGACTACGTGAGCTATCGCGACGTGTTCCACACCGACGAGACGCTCGCTTCGGCGTCGCCGCCGTCGCCGTCACCGTCAGCGGACGCATAACCGCCAGGGCGCAGGATGCCCGCTGCCGCACCAGGCCCGATCCCGGCGTTCCTTGCGCGATGGCTGCCGGGGCTCGCACAACTGTGGACGGATCCGCGCGGCGCGCTGGGCGGCGATGTCGTGGCCGGCGTGTCGGTTTGCGTGGTGATGATTCCCTCGGTGATGGCCTACGCGGAGCTGGTGGGCGTGCGCCCCGAGGCCGGCCTGTATGCGGCGCTGGGCGCGATGATCGCGTACGCCCTCTTCACGTCGAGCCGCAGCGTCATCGTCGGCCCCGATACCACCATCGCGCTGCTGGCCGGCTCGATCATCGCGCCACTCGCCGGCGGCGATCCCGCGCGCACGGCGGCACTCGCCGTGCTGCTTGCGCTCGGCGCCGGTCTGCTGCTGCTGCTGGCGGGGCGCCTGCAACTCGGCAACGCGGCAGACCTCCTGTCCACGCCGGTGCTCATCGGCTATGCGGCGGGCGCGGCGATGGTGCTGGTGGGCACGCAATTGCCGTCGCTGCTGGGTGTCACCTTGCCACGCGATCCATTCTTCTTCCGGGTTGTCGACGCGCTGGCGGTACTGCCTGCAGCCAATGTCGCCACCGTCGCAACGGGCTTGGGCTTGATTGCGCTGATGCTCGCGCTGATGCGCGTCGCGCCGCGCATTCCCGCCGCGCTCGTCGCCTGCATCGCGGCCATCGTCGCGTCGATGGCCTTCGACCTGCCCGCCCGTGGCGTCGTCCACCTGCTGGCGTTGCCGCCTGGCGTGCCCGCGCCGACCGTGCCGGTCATTGCGCTGCGCGACCTGCAGGACCTGGCGCCCGGCGCCATCGCGCTGGCCCTGCTCATCTTTGCCGAAGGCGTGCTGCTGGCCCGCACGCTCGCGGACAAGCGCGGCGAACCCGTGGCACCCGACCAGGAGTTGACCGCGCTGGGCATGGCCAACGTTGCGGCCGGCGCGATCACCGGCTTTCCGGTGGGTGCCAGCACGTCGCGCTCGGTGACCGCCGATGCCGCCGGCGTGCACACGCAGCTTGCGCAGTGGATCGCGGCCACGCTGCTGCTCGTGTTCGTACTGCTTCTCGCACCGTGGCTCGTGCTGCTGCCGCGCGTCGCACTGGCGGCGATCCTGATCGTTGCCGCCCTGCGGCTGATCGACGTGGCCGGGTTGCGCATGCTCTTCGCCATGGACCGGCGCGCCTTTGTCCTTGCCGTTGCCGTCACGCTCGGGGTGCTGGTGCTGGGCGTGCTGCCGGGCGTACTGCTGGGCGTGGCCCTGTCGCTGGGACGCGTGCTGCTGGAAGTGGCGCGCCCGCGCGTCGCGCTGCTGCGCCGGCTGCCCACCGACCGCCGCTTTCACGATCTCTCCGACGACGAAGGTGGCGCCGCCACGCCCGGCGTGCTGGTGTTCCGTCTCTACGCGCCGCTTATCTTTGCCAACGCGCGCCACGTGACCGACCGGCTGCGCGCGCTCGCTGCCAACGCCGTACCGCCCCTGCGTTGCGTCGTGCTCGACCTGCAGGCGGTCACGCACGTCGACGTCACCGCCTTCGCCGTGCTGCGCCAGCTGCACGACGAATTCGAAAACGCCGGGATCGACGTGCGCTTTGCACGCGCCAACCGGCCGCTGCGGGAGCAGCTCATCCAATGGCTGCCCGCGGACCGGCTGGCCTCGGAACGATTCTTTCCGTCGGCCTCGGCCGCGGTCGACGACTTTCAGGCGACGCACCCGTCGGCATCGCGCTGAGTTTGCGCCGGGATCCCCGCTATGCGGCCTCGAGCTTCGCATATTCGAGCGCCAGCCACTTCACGCCTTCGTCGCGAAAATTGACCTGCACGCGCGCGTCGGCGCCACGGCCTTCGGCATCGATGATGATGCCGAGACCGAAGCGCGCGTGCTTCACGCTCTGCCCGATCCGCCATCCAGGCGCCGCTGGGGTGGCCTGCGGCGCACCGGTCACGCGACCCCACTCGGCATCGTCGACGTCGATCGCGCGCCGGCGGTAAGGCGACAACCATTGCACCATGTCGGGCGGCAACTCGCTGACGAAACGCGACGGGATGCCATAGCGCGTCTGGCCGTGGAGCATCCGCGTCTGCGCGTGGGTGAGGTAGATGCGGCGACGCGCGCGCGTGATCGCCACGTACATCAGCCGCCGTTCCTCTTCGAGCCCATCGGCTTCCGACAGGCTGTTCTCGTGGGGAAAGAGTCCCTCCTCGAGCCCGGTGACGAATACCGTATGAAATTCGAGGCCCTTGGCGGAATGGACCGTCATGAGCTGCAGCGCCGCGCGCCCAGCTTCGGCCTGTGTGTCGCCGGCTTCCAGCGCCGCGTGGGTAAGAAACGCCGTCAGCGGATCGGTGGCGCCTTCGTCGATGGCGGCCACGTCGTCCGCCGGCGGCGCGTCGCCTGGCACCGCATCCGCGCGGATGGGCGTGTCGGTTGCGAGTTGCACCTCGCGCACGAAATTGGTGGCGGCGGTGACCAGTTCCTCCAGGTTCTCCACGCGATCCTGTCCGTCCTTCTCGGCCTGGTAGTGCGCCAGCAACCCGGAATGCGTGATCACGTGCTCGACGGCTTCGGGCAGTTGCAGGTCGCGCGTTTCCAGCCGCAGCCTTTCGATCAGCCGGACGAATTGCGCCAGCGCCGCCCCGCCCTTGCCGCCCACTGTGCCCGCGACTGCGGCCTCCCATAGCGTCAGCGTCGCGTTGCGCGCGGCGTCCTGCAGTTGCTCGAGCGTGCGCGCGCCGATGCCGCGCGGCGGGAAATTGACCACGCGCAGGAACGAGCCGTCGTCCTGCGTGGCCGAGATCAGGCGCAGGTAGGCCAGTGCGTGCTTCACCTCGGCGCGCTCGAAGAAGCGCAGGCCACCATAGACGCGATACGGAATGCCCGCGCCGAACAGCGCATGTTCCAGCACGCGCGACTGCGCATTCGACCGGTATAGCAGCGCCACCTCGTCGAGCGACACGCCGTCGTCGCCCAAACCCTTGACAACATCGACGATGAACGCCGCCTCGTCGTGGTCCGACGGCGCGGCAAACGCGCGCACCGGCTCGCCCTTGCCTTCGCTCGTCCACAGGTTCTTGCCGAGACGCGCGTGGTTGTTCTTGATCAGCGCATTCGCGGCATCGAGGATGTGGCCGTGCGATCGATAGTTCTGCTCGAGCTTGATCAGCCTGACTGGTTGTTCCGCCGTGCTGAAGTCGCGCTCGTACTGCTGCATGTTGGCGACCTTGGCGCCGCGAAACGCATAGATCGACTGGTCGTCGTCGCCGACGGCAAACACGGCCGTGTGCGGGCCGGTGAGCATCCGCAACCACTTATACTGCAGTGTGTTGGTGTCCTGGAACTCGTCGACGAGCAAGTGCGAGAAGCGGCGCTGGTAGTGGTTGCGCAAGCTGTCGTTACCGGCCAAGAGCTCGTAGCTGCGCAGCAAAAGTTCGGCGAAATCGACCACCCCTTCGCGCTGGCACATCGCGTCGTACAGCGCGTAGTGCTCCACCTGGCGGCGCGTATGCTCGTCGCCCGCCTCCACCATGTTCGGCCGCAGGCCCTCGTCCTTGGCGCCCGCGACGAACCACTGGAATTGCCGGTGCGGAAAGCGCGTCTCGTCGATGTTGTGCGCCCGGTAGAGGCGCTTGATCAACGACAGCTGGTCCTGCGTGTCGAGGATCTGGAAGAGCTGTGGCAGCTGCGCCTCGCGAAAGTGAGCGCGCAGCATCCGGTTGCACAGGCCGTGGAACGTGCCGACCCACATGCCGCGCGTGTTGACGGGCGTCAGCGCCGACAGGCGCATCAGCATTTCCTTGGCGGCCTTGTTGGTAAAGGTGACCGCCAGGATCGACAGCGGACCGGCCTGCCCGGTGGCCAGCAGCCATGCGATACGCGTGGTCAGCACCCGCGTCTTGCCGCTGCCGGCGCCCGCCAGGATCAGCGCCGACGCGTGCGGCAGCGTGACCGCTGCCAGTTGTTCGGGATTGAGATGCTCGAGGAGCTTCGATGCCATGAGATGCGCTGCGCCAAACCAGCATGATAGCCGACCCCTGCCACGCTATAATCGCGCGCATTCGATCGGCCACCCTCCATGCCCCGCGCCCCCGCTGCCACACCTGCCGCCAATTCCGCCACGATGCGGGCGTTCGTGCACCTGATCCGGTCGGCTGCGCCCTACGTGCATTCGTTTCGCGGCAAGACCTTCGTGATCGCCTTCGGCGGCGAAGTGGTCGCCGACGACGAGTTCCTGGGCGTCATCCACGATCTCAACCTGCTGCACAGCCTCGGCATCCGGCTGGTGGTCGTGCACGGCTGCCGGCCGCAGGTGGAAGCGATCCTCGCGGCGCAAGGCATTCCCAGCCACTATGCGCACGGCGTGCGCGTCACCGACGCCGATGCAATGGACTGCGTGCTCGAGGCGGCTGGGCAGGTACGGGCTCGCATCGAGGCGCTGTTGTCGCTTGGACTTGCCAATTCGCCCATGGCCGGCGCCCGCAATCGCGTCTCCAGCGGCAACTACCTGACTGCCAAGCCGATGGGCATCGTGGGCGGCGTCGACATGCAGTTGACCGGCGAAATACGCCGCGTCGACAGCGAGGCCATCCAGCAGCGGCTTGACGATGGCGACATCGTGCTGATCTCGCCGATCGGCTATTCGCCCACTGGCGAGATCTTCAACGTGACCGTGGAGGAAGTCGCCACCCAGGTAGCCGTGCGCCTCGAAGCGGTCAAGTTGATCTTCCTGATGGACACCGACGGCGTGCGTAACGGCCGCCGGCAGATGCTGACCGACCTCTCCACCGGCGATGCTGAAGCGCTGCTGGCCAAGAACGACAAGCTGGCGCCCGATGTCCGGGTGTACCTGCCCGCCGCGATCCGCGCCTGCAACAACGGCGTCAAGCGCGCGCATCTCATCAGTCGCCGGATGGATGGCGCGATGCTGCTCGAGCTCTTCACGCGCGATGGCGTGGGCACGATGATCGCCGCCACCGCGCTGGCGCACATCCGCCACGCCACGATCGACGATGTCGGCGGCATCCTCGCCATCATCGAGCCGCTGGAGGAGCAAGGCGTGCTGGTCCGCCGCTCGCGGGAGCGCCTCGAAAGCGAGATCGAGCGCTTCGTCGTCGCCGAATACGACGGCCACATCGTCGGTTGCGCGGCGCTGTATGCGTTTCCGGACGACAAGCTCGGCGAGCTCGCCGCGCTCGCCGTGCAACCCGATTTCCGCCGTGAAGGCTACGGCGAGGCGCTGCTGCACGAGGTGGAGGTGCGCGCGCGCAAGCTCAAATTGGCCGAAATCTTCGTGCTGACCACCAAGTCCGCGCACTGGTTTCTCGAACGCGGCTTTCGCACCGCGACCGTGGCCGACCTGCCGCAGCAGAAGCAGGCGCTCTACAATTT
>JBKJSU010000467.1:0-3093 GCA_046594415.1 Casimicrobiaceae bacterium
ACGACCGAGACGATCAATCCGTCGAACGTGGGCAAGGAGGCGCCCGGCTTTGCCGACCTGTTGATCACCCAATTCCGCGCCCGCGGATTGGTGCCCGCGGCGAAATAGCCTGGACCGCATCGCGTTGCCGTTGGCCAGTGTCAGGGACAACTCGCCGCGCGCGATACCGAACGTGGCCACTTCCCCATCATCACAACATTGCGTCGCACATTCATGTCCCACCATGCCGCCATCCTTGCCGCGCTGAACGCGCAGCGCGTCTACGACCATTGCGAAACGCTGGGCCGGCTCTCGGAGCTGGAAGGTGGACTGACGCGCGTCTTCCTGTCGCCGCAGCAGGCGCAGTCCAACGCGCTGGTGCTGGGCTGGATGCGCGAGGCGGGCATGGACGCGCATCTCGACGCGATGGGCAATTGCGTCGGCCGCTACGAAAGCGCCACACCCGGATTGCCGTGCCTGATGCTGGGCTCGCATCTCGACACGGTGCGCGATGCCGGCCGGTACGACGGGATGCTGGGCGTCCTGTCGGCAATCGAGTGCGTCGGCGCGCTGCACGCGACGAAAACGCGCCTGCCTCATGCGATCGAGATCGTCGGCTTCGGCGACGAGGAAGGGGTGCGCTTCGGCTCCACGCTGCTCGGCAGCCGCGCGGTGGCCGGTACCTTCGACCGCGCGGTGCTGGACAAGACCGATGCTGGCGGCATGACGATGCGCGACGCGCTGCGCGCGTTCGGACTCGATCCCGCCGCCATCGACGCGATGGCGCGTCGGCCCGAACAGGTGCTGGCCTATGCGGAGTTGCACATCGAGCAGGGGCCGGTGCTGGAGGCCGAAGGGTTGGCGGTGGGCGTGGTCACCGCCATCAATGGCGGCAATCGCTTCACTATCGCGTTGACCGGCATGGCGGGGCACGCCGGTACCGTGCCCATGGGGTTGCGCCGCGATGCGCTGGCGGCGGCGGCCGAGTGCATCCTCGCGGTGGAGAACATTGCCGGCTCGATGCCCGATGTCGTCGGCACCGTGGGCCGCATCGACGCGCAGCCCGGCGCAATGAACGTCATTCCGGGCAAGGTCGTGTTTTCGCTGGATGTGCGCGCGCCCACCGATGCGCAGCGGCAGTCGGCGATCGCGGCAATTCGCGCCGGCATCGAGGGCATTGCGCAGCGCCGCAACGTGGGCATCGCATTCACGCCGCTGTGGGAAGCGAAGACGGCGCCGTGCGCGCCGTCCATGCAGGCGCAGTTCGCCGCGGCGATCAAACACGAAGGACTGCCGGTGCGCCACCTGCCGTCGGGCGCCGGCCACGATGGCATGGCGCTGATCGACATCGCACCCATCGGCATGCTGTTCGTTCGCTGCGAAGGCGGCATCAGCCATAATCCAGCGGAGGCCGTCACGCTGGCTGACGTTGCCGCTGGCACGCGTGTATTCGCGCGCTTCATCGTCGATTTCGTGCCGCCACCGCGCGGTTGAATCCCATGCCCGATACCAATTCCACCATCCGCAGTTATCTGACCGCGCACCAGCGTGACGAGGAGGCCTTCCTGGCCGAACTGGTCAAGGTGCCCTCCGACAATCCGCCCGGCGATTGTGCGCCGCATGCGCTGCGCGCCGCGCAACTGCTCGAAGCGATGGGCCTGCCCGTGGAGCGCCACGCGGTGCCCGCAGCTGAGGTCGCCGCCAACGGCATGCTTTCCTGCACCAACCTCGTCGTGCGCGTGCGCTTCGGCAGCGGTGGCGGGCCGGTGATTGCCTTGAATGCCCATGGCGATGTCGTGCCGCCCGGCCTCAACTGGACCGCCGACCCTTACGGCGCCGAAGTGCGTGACGGCTTCATGTATGGACGCGGCGTGGCGGTATCGAAGTCGGATTTCGCCACGTATACGTTTGCGTTGCGCGCGCTGCAGGATGCCGCCGCGCAAGGCGCGCGCTTCGACGGCACCATCGAGCTGCACTTCACCTACGACGAGGAAGTGGGTGGCGCCATCGGTCCGGGATGGCTTCTTGGCCGCAAGATCAGCAAGCCCGATCTCGTCTTTTCGGCAGGCTTTGCCTACGGCATCACCACCGCCCACAACGGTTGCCTGCACCTCGAGGTCGAGGTGGTCGGCAAGTCCGGCCACGCGGCGGAACCGGAAAAAGGTGTCGATGCGCTGGAGGCCGCCAACGGCCTGCTGACGGATCTCTACGCGCTGCGCAAGACCTACGGCGCGCTGCGCTCGACGGTCGACGGCATCGGCTCGCCCACGTTGGTGGTCGGCCTGATCAAGGGCGGGATCAACACCAACGTAGTGCCGGACAACGTCGTGTTCCGCATCGACCGGCGGATCATCCCCGAGGAAAATCCGGCAGAGGTCGAGGCCACGCTGACACGGCGGATCCACGAATTCGCGCAGCGGTGGCCCGCCGTCAAGGTCACGGTGCGCAAGATCCTGCTGGCGGTGCCGTTCGTGCCGATCGCAGGCCAGGAAAAACTGGTCGCGGCCTTGCAGCGCCATGGCGAAGCGGTGATGGGCGAGCCGTTGCGCACGCATGGCGTGCCCATCTACACGGACGCGCGGCTCTATACCGCGGCCGGCGTGCCTGCGGTGCTTTATGGCGCCGGGCCGCGCACGCTGGTCGAGGCCAACGGCCATCGCGCCGATGAAAAGCTGAAGCTCGACGATTTGCACAAGGCGACGTTGGTGGTGGCGCTGGCGCTGGCGGATCTGCTGACGCCGGCATGAGGCAGGAACAGGCGGCGTGCGTCCGGCGCGCGCCGTTGCTGCGACCTTGAGCGTGCCGTCGCACGAGTCGTCCGCCGCGCCGCTGCCGCTGCTGTGGTGGCGCGTCAGCGCGCTGGGCGTGGCGCAGATCGTCGCGTGGGGCACGCTGTTCTACACGATCGCCGTGCTGGGCGCCGCGATGCGCGCCGAGACCGGCGTCGGCGAACTCTGGCTGTTTGGCAGTTTCACGGCGGGCCTCTTCCTGTCCGGGATCGCATCGCCCTACGTCGGCCGGCAGATCGACATCCGCGGCGGGCGGCGCGTGCTGATGGCGGGCTCGCTGCTGGGGGCGCTGGCTTGTGCGTCGCTTGCTGTCGCGCAAGGTCCG
>JBKJSU010000421.1:0-2846 GCA_046594415.1 Casimicrobiaceae bacterium
CTGACGATCGTCGCCGACGTGGTGCCCTATGCGCGGCGCGCGCGCGGCACGGCAATCGTCGCCGCGGCGTTTTCGCTGGCGGCCGTCATGGGCGTGCCGCTGGGGCTCTGGCTGGCCGCCAATTTCTCGTGGCGCGCGCCATTCCTCGCGCTGGCGGCCTTTGCGGTGCTGCTGGCAACCTGCGCGTGGCGGATCCTGCCGCCGCTCGACGCCAACCTGCACGACGCGCAGCCGCGCAACCCGGTGGCCCAGCTGCGCGCGCTGCTGGGCGTGCCCAATCACCTGCGCGCCTTCGCGTTTATGCTGGCGCTGATGATCAGCGTGTTCCTGGTCATCCCATTCATCGCGGCATACACGGTCACCAACGCCGGCGTCCTCGAAGCCGAACTATCGTGGCTCTACTTCGCGGGCGGGCTCACCACGCTCTTCACCGCGCAGGTCATCGGCCACCTCGCTGACCGGTATGGCAAGAAGCGGATCTTCACGATTCTCGCGTTCATCTCGCTGGTGCCGATCCTGATCATGACCAACCTCGCACCCATGCCCTTCGCGGCCATGGTGGCGGTTTACGTGCTGTTCTTCGTCTTCGTGCCGGGACGGTTCGGCCCGGCCATGGCGCTGATGAGCGGCAGCGTCGTGTCGCGGCTGCGCGGCAGTTTCATGAGCTTTTCCGGCTCCGTGCAACAGTTGGGCTCGGGCGTGGCGTCGCTGGCGGCCGGGCTCATCATCGGCCGCGCCGCGGACGGCACGCTGACCCGCTACCACTGGGTGGGCTATTGCGCCATGGCGTTCACGCTGCTGGCGGTGGTGCTGGCCCGTTCCATCCGCATCGTCCCCGACGGCAGTACCAGTCGCGACTAGCCGCTTGCACACGTACTTGGACGGCGCCCGTCGCGGCGGGTACCATCGCCGCTCCACCCGTTCGCGCCCCGCGCTCCGCCGATGATCATCCCATCGCTGCTCGACACCGACCTCTACAAGTTCACGATGATGCAGGTCGTGCAGCATCAGTTCGCGCAGGCGCAGGTCGAGTATCGTTTCAAGTGCCGCAATCCCGGGGTGGATCTCACGCCCTATGTGGAGGAAATCGAGCACGAGATCCGCGCGCTGTGCGACCTGCGCTTCACGCGCGACGAGCTGGCCTACCTGCGCCATTGGCGATTTTTCAAGAGCGACTTCGTCGACCTCCTGGGACTCTTTCATCTCGACGATCGCTTCATCAAGGTCACGCGCATCCCTGGCTCGGACCGCGAGATCGACATCACGATCAAGGGGCCGTGGCTGCACACGATTCTGTTCGAGGTGCCGGTGCTGGCAATCGTGTCGGAGGTGTATTACCGGCACACGGTGCCGCAGCCGGACTTTGCCGAAGGGCGCCGCCGCCTCGCCGCGAAGATCGCGCTGGCCAACGGGGTGCCGAGTCCCGACTTTCGCATTGCCGACTACGGCACGCGCCGCCGTTTTTCGCGCGTGTGGCAGGACGAGGTGGTGGGCGCCCTTAAAAACGGTCTGGGCGCGCATTTCGTCGGCACCAGCAACGTCAAGTTCGCGCAGGAGCATGGCCTGACCCCGCTCGGCACGATGGCGCACGAGTACCTGCAGGCATGCCAGGCCGTGGGGCCACGGCTGCGCGATTCGCAGACCTTTGCGTTCAACATGTGGGCGCGCGAATATCGCGGCGACCTCGGCATCGCGCTCTCCGACGTCTGCGGCATGGACGCCTTCCTGCGCGACTTCGATCTTTTCTTCTGCAAGCTCTTCGACGGCGTGCGCCACGATTCGGGCGATCCCTTCGAGTGGGGCGAGAAGATGATCGCGTACTACCAGCGCATGCGCATCGACCCGCGCAGCAAGACCCTGGTGTTCTCCGATGGCCTCAACGTGCCGCTGGCCATCCGGCTCTACGAGCACTTCAAGGGCCGCGCGCAGACCTCCTTCGGCATCGGCACCAACCTCACTAACGACCTGGGCCATGAGGCGCTGCAGATCGTGATCAAGATGACCCGCTGCAACGGGCAGCCGGTGGCCAAGATCAGCGACGAGCCCTCCAAGACGATGGACTACGACCCGTCCTATGTGAAATATCTGCGCGAGGTTTTCCAGGTGCCGGAAGCGCCTGCGGCGGTGTAGAGTAAGCGCATGGCGACTCCGCTTTCCGGCAGCAAGATTCCACCCATTGGCGTTGGCGTTCCCGGCACGCCAACCGCGCTGGTGCCCAAGCAGCCCGACCGTCGGCTCCGTCTCGAGGACATCCTCAAGTTGATGGTGGCCGACGGCCTCGTTCCGGCCGCCGAAACCGAGAACATGCTGCGGGTTCGCACCAAGCAATTCGACCACCCGCTGGAAACCATCGCCGCAATGCGCTGGAAGTCCGCCAGGTCGCCGTTCAAGCTGATGACGCTCGACTGGATCGTCGAGTGGCTGGCGGGCAAGCTCAAGATCCCGTACATCCACATCGACCCGTTGAGCGTGGACCTCGGCGCCGTCACGGCGGTCGTGTCCAACGCGTATGCCGAGCGGTTCCGCATCCTGCCCGTGGCGGTGGACCGGATGACGCTGACGGTGGCCACGTCCGAGCCCTTCGTCCGCGCCTGGGCCGACGATCTCGAGTCGATGTTGAAGCTCGACGTCAAGTTCGTGTTTGCCAGCCCGGTGGACATCAAGCGCTACCTGGGCGAGTTTTACAACCTCGCGCGGTCGATGAAGCGCGCCGGCGAAACGTCGCGGGGCGAGCTCACGCTGCGCAACTTCGAGCAGTTGGTCGAGCTGGGCAAGGCCGGCAACCTCGATGCCAACGACCAGCACGTCGTCCACATCGTCGACTGGCTGTGGCAGTACGCATTCGA
>JBKJSU010000575.1:0-3114 GCA_046594415.1 Casimicrobiaceae bacterium
TCGCGTGCTGCAGCGGATTCGCTCGGTCCGCGAGGAGCGCTACAGTCTCTTTCGCGGCTTTTTCCACGGCATCACCGACGCCGCGGATGCGGCGGAGAACCTGCAGCCGCGGTTGCATACGGTGGTGCTGCCGGATCGGGCCCACGCGGTGGGCAAGCGGCTCGACGCGCTCAACCTGACCGGGTTGGTCGAAGTCACCGGCGTGCGCCGGCGTGGTGCGCGGTCGATGCGGCCGCCGGCGGACTGGTGCTTCGAGGCGGGCGACGCCGTGGTGCTTCTGGGACGCCCCGACCGGCTGGCCGTGGCCGAGCAGCGGTTGTTGCAGGCTTGAAACTCCGGACCCGTTCAAGTCGGAACTTCGTAGTGCATGCAGGCCGGGGTGGCTGCGCTGGCGGTCGCGGCAATTAGAATCGCGTTTTGCATGCAGGCTGCGCTGGCGGTCGCGGTAATGTGAATCGCGTTATGCATGCAGGCTGCGCTGGCGGTCGCGGTAATTAGAATCGCGTTTTGCATGCAGGCCGCGCTGGCGGTCGCGGTACCGCTTTCCGGGTCAAGTCGGGGTCAAATCGACGACCCCTCCAATTGACCCTGAAAGCGGTACCGCACGCCGCGGCGCCGGCATGACTCAACAGACCCCGCCTTGACCTGGAAAGTGGACCGTCAACCTGCGTAGCCGACAAGACTCAATGAACGGCAGCCCTCGAACCACAACTCCGCAGCACCCGGACACAACAAAAGCGCCGCTTTCGCACCCTAACTGACCGCGGGTCATTGCGGCCTGCGCGACGGTGCGGCTACAATCGCTGTCTTTTCGCGTCAGGACTTTCCGCTTGTCTAGTGCAATGCCGCAAACCGCGGGCGCCAATGCGCCGGCGTCTTCCAATGCAGTCGAAATGGCCGGCGTCACGTACGGCTATGACCGCACACGCGCCGTGCTCACGGGCATCGACATGACGATCCCGCGTGGCAAGGTCGTGGCAATCATGGGCGGATCCGGTTGCGGCAAGACCACGCTGCTGCGCCTGATCGGCGGGCAGATTCGCGCGCAGGCCGGCACCGTCATGGTCGACGGAGAAAACGTGGCTTCGCTCGATCGCGAACGCCTCTTTGCACTGCGGCGCAGGATCGGGATGTTGTTCCAGTTCGGCGCGCTCTTCACCGACCTCACCGTATTCGAGAATGTCGCCTTCCCGATCCGCGAGCACACCGACCTGCCCGAAGCGCTGATCCACGACCTTGTCACGATGAAGCTGCATGCGGTGGGCCTGCGTGGCGCCGCGGCGCTGCGACCGGCCGAACTCTCCGGCGGCATGGCGCGCCGCGTGGCGCTCGCCCGCGCCGTGGCGCTCGATCCCATGCTCGTGCTCTATGACGAGCCGTTTGCCGGGCTCGACCCGATTTCGCTGGGCGTGGTGGGCCAACTGATCCGCCAGCTCAACGACGCGCTCGGCAGCACGTCCATCGTGGTCACGCACGACGTCTACGAATCGCTGAAGATCGTCGACTACATGTATTTTGTTTCGGCGGGCCGCATCATCGCCCAGGGCACCCCCGCCGAGGTGCGTGCCTCCACCGACCCGTTTGTTCGCCAGTTCGTCGACGGCGCGCCCGATGGCCCGGTGCCGTTCCACTATCCGGCGCGGCCCTATGCCGACGAGTTCAAAGTCCGTGTTGCCTAGCGCGCTCGCCACCGGATTGCGCCGGGTCGGCGCCGGGACGCGGCAGGCGATCTCGCGGATCGGTTTCGCCACGCGGTTCTTTGTCGCGGTGCTGCGGCAGACGCCGGCGGCATTCCGGCGCGTCCAGCTCACGTTGCGCGAGGTGTACTTCGCTGGCGTGCTGTCGCTCGTCGTCATCATGGTATCGGGGCTCTTTGTCGGCATGGTGCTGGGTCTGCAGGGCTACGACACGCTCAACCGCTACGGCGCGGGCGATTCGCTGGGCATTTTCGTCGGGCTCTCGCTGGTGCGGGAACTCGGCCCGGTCGTTGCCGGTCTGTTGTTTGCCAGCCGCGCGGGCAGCGCCATCACGGCCGAGATCGGCCTCATGAAGACCACGGAGCAATTGTCGGCCATGGAAATGATGGCGGTGGACCCGCTGGCCCGCATCATCGCCCCGCGGTTCTGGGGCGGCGTGATCTCGATGCCCCTCCTGGCCGCCTTGTTTTCGGTAATGGGCGTCTTCGGGGCCTATATCGTTGGCGTTCGTCTCATCGGCGTCGACAACGGCACGTTCTGGGGCAACATGCAGGCGGGAATCTCCTTTTGGCCGGACGTGACCAACGGCATCATCAAGAGTTTCGTGTTCGGTGTTGCGGTAAGCCTCGTCGCCGTCTTCGAGGGCTTCGACGCCAAACCCACGGCCGAGGGTGTTTCGTCGGCCACCACGCGCACGGTCGTCGGCGGGTCGCTCGCCATCCTCGCGCTTGATTTCGTCCTTACTGTCTTCATGTTCCGCGGCATCGGGTAGCTCGCGATGCCGCACCGGGGAATTGCACCATGAATCGTTCTACCATCGACCTCTGGGTCGGCATCTTCGTCACCATCGGCGTCGGCGCCATCGTGTTCCTCGCCCTCAAGGTGGGCAACCTGACGTCGCTCAATGCCCAGCCCAGCTATCGGCTCGAGGCGCGCTTCGACAACATCGGCGGCCTGAAGCTGCGGGCGCCCGTGAAGGCGGCCGGTGTCGTCGTGGGTCGCGTCGCCGGCGTCAGCCTCGATCCCAAGACCTACGAAGCCGTGGTCGCGCTCAATGTCGACAAGGGTTACGAATTCTCCAAGGACACCATCGCGTCCGTCCTCACCTCCGGTCTCCTGGGCGAAGTCTACATCGGGCTCGAGGCAGGGGGCGATCCGCAGATGCTCGCCGCCGATGCACGCATCGCCAAGACCCAATCGGCGGTCGTGCTTGAGAAGCTGATCAGCCAGTTCATGTTCGACAAGGCGTCTTCCGGGAGCACCAAGTGAAGCGAACCATCGATGTGCGACGCGCGCTCGGCGTGCTGGCTGTTGCGGCCATGCTGGTGCTTTCCGGTTGTGCCACCACCGGCGGCGGCCGTGCCTACGACCCCTTCGAGCCGGTCAACCGGGCGATGTATGCGATCAACGAGCCGAT
>JBKJSU010000053.1:0-5402 GCA_046594415.1 Casimicrobiaceae bacterium
CAGCACTTGGGCGCCCGCGGCGCGCGCCTGTGCGGCGGGCGCCGGGAACCAGATGTCCTCGCACAGGATGACGCCGCAGCGGACGCCATCCACGTTGAACACACACGGCGCGACGCCTGGGGTGAAGTAGCGTTCCTCGTCGAAGACCGTGTAGTTGGGCAGGTACTGCTTGCGATACACGTCTGCAATGCGGCCATCGCGCAGCACCGCCACTGCGTTGTAACGCTTGCCGTCCACCCGCTCGGGAAAGCCCACCAGCACGGTGGGGCCGTGTACCGCCGCGGCCAGCGCCGTCAACTCGCGCGCGCACGCATCGAGAAAGGCCGGACGCAGCACCAGGTCCTCGGGCGGATAGCCGCACAACGACAGTTCGGGCGTCACGACGAGGTGCGCGCCGGTGCGCGCGGCCTGCCCGGCCACGTCGAAGATGGCGCGCGCATTGGCCGGCAGATCGCCAACCACCTGATTGAGTTGCGCGATCACCAATTTCATGGCAACGATTCTAGCATCGGCCGTGGCCGTTGCCGCGGTGGCGGGTGGACACTGCGCACTCCGCCTTGAGTGCGCGCTTCAATCAAGACAGAATCAACTCCCTGCCATGCCCAGTTCGCCGACCACCGCCCCGTCTGCCACGCTGCCCACGCTCGACGTTCGTGACGACGTGCCATTGCGTTCCGTTGCGCCGGAAGCGTGGAACGCGTTGACCGGCGGCCAGCCGTTTCTTGCGCATGCCTTTCTCGACGCGCTGCATGCGACCGGCTGTGCCACGCCGCGCACCGGCTGGACCGAGCGCTACGTCACCGCCTGGCGCGGTCCGCAGCTGGTGGGCGCGATGCCGCTCTATGCCAAGGCCCACAGTTACGGCGAGTACGTCTTCGATTGGGGTTGGGCGGAAGCCTACCGCCGCCACGGCCGCCGCTACTACCCCAAGCTACTCGGCGCCGTCCCGTTCACGCCGGTGCCCGGCCCGCGCGCGCTGTCCGCCGATCCCGCGACGCGCAGCGCGCTGTACCGGCATGCGGTGGCGCTGGTCGAGGCAGGCGCCTACTCGTCGCTGCACGTGCTGTTCCCGCCCGACGATGAAGTAGCCACCGGCACGGGACTGGGCATGCTCACCCGCGAAGGGGTGCAGTTCCATTGGAGCAATCCGGGCTATCGCGACTTCGCGGATTTCCTGGCGGCCTTTGCGCACGACAAGCGCAAGAAAGTGAAGCAGGAGCGTCGCCGTCTCGCCGAAGCAGGCGTCACCTTCGAACGCAAGCGCGGCGACGCGATCACCAGCGCCGACTGGGCCTTCTTTTACCAGTGCTACGAAGGCACCTACCGCGCGCATCACTCCACACCGTACCTGACGCCCACGTTCTTTGCCCGGATCGGCGCCGCGATGCCGGCCAACGTCCTGCTGGTGATCGGCTCGCGCGATGGCCGGCGCCTGTGCGCGGCGCTCGACATTCACGACGACACCACGCTGTGGGGACGCTACTGGGGCACCACCGAGTACGTTCCGGGACTCCACTTCGAGGCGTGCTACTACCAGGCGATCGAGTTCTGCATCGAGCACGGACTCAAGCGTTTCGAAGGCGGCGCGCAGGGCCTGCACAAGCTCTCGCGCGGACTGCTGCCCGTGGCCACCCATTCACTGCATACGGTGGGCGACCCGGATTTCGCCGCGGCGATCGCCGATTTCTGCGCCCGCGAGCGCGTGGACGTTGCCCATTCGCTCGAGGAGCTGGCCGAGTCTTCACCCTTTCGCGCGCCGGTGCCCGAACCGCGATGAAAATCTACTACACCGACCACTTCGTGCTGCCGTTGCCGCCCGGCCACCGGTTTCCGATGCGCAAATACGCGGCGTTGCGCGAACGCGTAATGGCCGTCGCCGCTGCACGCATGGGCGAGCATGCCGCGGCCACGGTCGCCGAACTGGTCCGCGTGCACGATGCTGCATATGTCGCCGCCGTGCTCGCCGGCACGCTGGACGCGGCGGCATTGCGGCGGATCGGCTTTCCGTGGTCGCCGGCCATGGTCGAGCGATCCCGACGCTCCACCGGCGCCACCATCGCGGCATGCCGCAGCGCGCTCGACCATGGCTGCGGCATCAATCTCGCCGGGGGCACGCATCATGCCCATGCCGGCTTCGGCGAGGGCTTCTGCGTCTTCAACGATGCCGCGGTGGCGGCGCGCACGCTGCAGGCGGAGGACGCGGTCGGCAACGTGTTGATCGTCGATCTCGATGTGCACCAGGGCGACGGGACGGCGGCCATCTTTGCCGGCGATGCCAGCGTGTTCACGCTGTCGATGCATGGACGCAGCAATTTTCCGTTTCGCAAGGCGCGTTCCGACCTCGACGTCGAACTGGATGACGGAACCGGCGATGGTGCCTATCTCGCCACGCTGGCGGCGACACTGCCGCGGGCGCTCGAGCGCGCGCAGCCGTCGCTCGTCGTCTATCTGGCGGGCGCCGACCCCTTCGTCGGCGATCGCCTTGGCAAGCTCGCGCTCACCAAGGCCGGCCTGCGGCAGCGCGACGACTTCGTGCTGGGTACGCTGCGCCAGCGGGGTCTCCCGGTTGCCGTCGCGATGGCCGGTGGCTATGCCGAGAACATCGACGACATCGTCGATATCCATTTCGGCACCGTCGCCTCCGCGCTCGCGCACTTTGCCGGCGCGAACGACCCGCCGCGCGCCGCGAAGCCCCGCATCAGCCCGCGCCTGCAGTCCCCCACACCGCCGGCTGGAGACCATGCCGCGTGCTAGACTTTTTGTTTACGTATCCCGCCTTTCGTCATGTCCAAATCCCTGCTGCTGCAACGCGATGGCGCCGTCGCAACCATCACACTCAATCGTCCCGACGCGCTCAACACGCTCGATTTTGCGATGATGGACGCGCTGGTCGCCGCCACTGCCGAAGTGGCGGCGGACGATGCGCTGCGCGTGGTGGTGATCCGTGCCGCCGGCAAGCATTTCATGGCCGGCGGCGACCTGCGCACGTTCGCCGGCGAGCTCGGCAACCCGGGCCCGCAGCGCGACACCAACTTCCGCGCGATCATCGGTCGCCTGCACCCGGCCATCGAACTGCTGCACCGGATGCCGCATCCGGTCGTGGCCCGCGTGCACGGTGCGGTTGCCGGTTTCGGCCTGTCGCTGATGAACGCCTGCGACCTGGTCGTGGCCAGCGACGATGCCTACTTCGCGTCGGCCTATCGCAACATCGCGCTGACGCCCGATGGCGGCGGCTCGTGGGCGTTGCCGCGCCTCGTCGGCACGCGGCGGGCCATGGAAATACTGCTGCTGGGTGAACGTTTCAACGCCGCCCGTGCCCTCGAGTTCGGCCTCGTCAACCGCGTGGTGCCGGCGGCGGACCTGGACGGCGAAGTGCAACGCATCGTGCAGTCACTTGTGGATGCGCCGGTGCTGGCCATGCGCAACGCCAAGCGGCTCGTCCGCGAGTCGCTGGCACACTCGCTGTCGGCGCACCTCGACGCGGAAGCGGTGAGCTTCGGCGCCTGTGCGGCCACGCCGGACTTCGTCGAGGGCATCACCGCGTTCCTCGAAAAACGTCCCGCGCATTTCGGCAAGCCCGAATAGCACCGACCGTGCCCACACTCCGCGGCAGGACCATCTTCATGTCCGGCGGATCGCGCGGCATCGGGCTGGCCATCGCTCTGCGCGGCGCCCGCGACGGCGCCAACGTCGTCATCGCTGCCAAGACCGCGGAGCCCAATCCGCGGCTGCCCGGTACGATTTTCACGGCAGCCGACGCCATCGTGCAGGCCGGCGGACAGGCGTTGCCGATCGAGTGCGACATCCGCGACGAGGCTGCGGTGGTGGCAGCGGTCGCGGCTGCAGCAGCGCGCTTCGGCGGCATCGACGTCCTCGTCAACAACGCGAGCGCCATCAGCCTCACTGGCACCCTTGCCACGCCGATGAAACGCTTCGACCTCATGTTCGACGTCGACGTGCGCGGCACGTTCCTGTGCTCGCAGGCGTGCCTGCCGCATCTGCAGCAGTCCGCGCGCGCCGGCCGCAATCCGCACATCCTGACGCTGTCGCCCCCGCTCAATCTCGACCCGCAGTGGTTCGCGCCGCACGTGGCCTACACGATGGCCAAGTACGGCATGAGCATGTGCGTGCTCGGCATGGCGGAGGAGTTCCGCGGCGACGGAGTCGCGGTGAATGCGCTGTGGCCGCGCACGGTGATCGATACGGCCGCGCTGGCGATGATTCCGGGCGCCGCGGAACAGCGCGCCCACATGCGCCGCGCGGACATCATGGCCGACGCCGCGCACGCAATATTGGTGCGCGATGCGCGAAGCACCACCGGCCAGTTCTTCCTCGACGAGGATGTGCTCCGCGCCGCCGGCGTGACCGATTTCGAGCAGTACGCCGTGCAACCCGGAATGCCGCTGCTGCCGGATCTGTTCTTGTAGGCGGTCGTGGTGTTGAGGAAATCCGGGTCCGACCGAGCCAGCATCCTGCGCGCATCGTCGATCCCGCTGCCACGCAAAACGCAACGCGCCGGAGCAGGGTGGGGCCTGTTTGACATTTGATTGGAGGGGTCGTCGATTTGACCCCGACTCAAATGGCGAACAGGCACCGCCCTGCTCCGGCACGGACCGCCTCGACGCGAAGTTCGGACCGCCTCAACGCGAAGCACGAACCGCCTCAGCAACGAGAAAGGACCGATGGCATCCACGCATGCGTGGACACAAAAGCTCGGCCGTTCAATCCTCGTCGCGCACCACCGGCGGCTTGGGCAGCGCCACGTTGCCATCGGCATCCGGACGCGGTGCGCGCTTGGCGCCGCTGTCGCGCGGCGCGACGTTGCCGTTAGCTTCGCCGCCCGGCGCGCGATTGGGCCGCGGGCCCTGATTGCCGGGACCCTTGCCGCGGAATTGCCCACCGCCGCCCTGGCCACCACCCCCCTGGCCGCCACCCCCACTCGGACCTCCCCGCGGGCCGTTACGATTGCCCCGCGGATTGAAATTGCCGCCCGGGCCGCGCGGCGCGCCCGAAGGCCCGGATGACATGGCGCCAAACGGAAAACCGTTGGCATTGCTTTGCGGCTGCTGGCTGTCGAAGTCGACATGCTGCCGCTGCGGGCGCGGGCCGTTGCCGGCATGTTGAGCGCCACCGAAGCCGCCCTTGTTCGAACCGCCGAAGTTGCCCTTGCGCCGATGCTCGCCGGGAGGACGCAAGCCGATTGCATTGGCATTGCTCTGCGGCTGCACCGCGTCGAAGTCCGGGCGACCGCCTCCTTGTCCTTGCGGGCGCGGGCCGCCACCCTGCCCGTGCGGACGCGGACCACCGCCCTGCCCATGCGGACGCTGGCCGCCCTGTCCCTGGGGTCGCGGACCGCCACCCTGGCCATGGCGCCGACCGCCGCCCTGACCTTCCGGACGTGG
>JBKJSU010000499.1:0-3360 GCA_046594415.1 Casimicrobiaceae bacterium
CGCGGTCGGACTCGAACTCGACAACAAGGCGAAAACGCTCAAGCTGAAATCGGCGGTGAACGGTACGCTGCAGCCCCAGGCCCTTCCCAAATGACGATACCCTTCACTCTTCGCACCACCGTGGCCGCCATCGCGCTCGCCGCGGCGCTAGCGGTCCCGGCGCACGCCGAGAAAGCCGACCGCGAGAAACCAGTCAGTTTCACGTCGGACACCGGCGACGTGAACTACGAAAAACGCAGCGGCGTGCTGAAGGGCGCGGTTGTGATCACCCAGGGCACACTGACGATCAAGGCCGACCGCATCGATTTCCAGCAGAACCCCGACAACTCGATCTCCGCGACGGCGATCGGCAATCCGCTGGCCTTCCGGCAAAAACGCGACGGCGCGGAAGGTTACTACGAGGGCTGGGCGCAGCGCGCGGTGTACGACGGCACGAAGGAGCAGCTCGAGCTCTTCGACAACGCGATCCTGAAACGGGGCACCGACGAGATCCGCAGCAACTTCATCTCCTACAACGCCGCCACCGAACTGTTCAAGGCCGAAGGCCGGCCGGGCGCCACTACCGCGGCCACGCCGGGCGCCACCCGCGACGACCGCGTCCGGGGCGTCTTCCAGCCCAAGAGCGAGACCACGCCGGGCAAGGCGGCGCCCGGCACCGACGGCAAGGGGCCCCAACCGCTCACGCTGAAGCCTTCCGGGGAACTCGCTCCGGGCGCCAAATGAACGCGTGCCGGTGCTGCCTGTGAGCCAGCTTCGCGCCGCGCGGCTGCAGAAGCGCTACAAGGCCCGCACGGTCGTCCACGACGTATCGCTCGAAGTCGCGAGCGGCGAGGTTGTCGGCCTGCTTGGCCCCAACGGCGCCGGCAAGACCACCTGCTTCTACATGATCGTCGGCCTGGTCGGCGCCGACGGCGGCACCATCGAGCTCGACGGCGAAGACCTGTCGCGCCTGCCGATCCACCGGCGCGCGCGCCGCGGCCTGTCGTATCTCCCGCAGGAAGCCTCGATCTTCCGCAAGCTCACGGTGGCCGAAAACGTGCGCGCGATCCTCGAGCTGCAGGATCTCGACAGCGACACGCTCTCCAATCGCCTCGACGCGTTGCTGGAGGACCTGTCCATCGCGCACCTGGCCGATGCGCCTGCCGTGTCGCTGTCCGGCGGCGAGCGCCGCCGCTGCGAGATCGCGCGGGCACTGGCCACACGGCCGCGGTTCATCCTGCTCGACGAGCCGTTTGCCGGCGTGGACCCGATCGCGGTGCTCGACATCCAGAGGATCATCGGCTTCCTGAAGGAACGCGGCATCGGCGTGCTGATCACCGATCACAACGTGCGCGAAACACTCGGCATCTGCGACCGTGCCTACATCATCAATGAAGGGCGGGTGCTGGCCTCGGGGATCCCGGGCGAGATTGTCTATAATGAAGATGTGCGCAAGGTGTACCTCGGCGAACACTTCCGGCTGTGAGCGAATCGCTGCCGCAATGAAACAGACGCTTCAACTCAAGCTCTCCCAGCATCTCACGCTGACGCCGCAATTGCAGCAGTCGATCCGGCTGCTGCAGCTCTCCACGCTCGAGCTGAACGCCGAGGTGGACCGGATGCTGCAGGAAAATCCGCTTCTCGAGCGTGAGGACGGCGACGACGAGCCGCCGCAGGAATTCGCGGTGGCCGGCACTGCACCCGGCCCGGTCACCACCGAGCGTCCCGCGCGCGACGACAACGAGGGTGACGGCGATGGCGACGGCGACACCATGGCCGGCGCCGACGTCGCGCCCTCGCGCGACGATCTTCCCGACGTCACCGATTTCTCCGACTTCGGCGGCGGCGCCACCGACGGCGACTGGGGCGGCGGCAGCGGCAGCGGCACGGGCAACGAGGACGACGATTTCTCGCCGCAGCAGATGGCCGCCAGCTCGCTGCGCGATCACCTGCTCGGCCAATTGCGGGTGATGAAGATACCGCTGCGTGACCAGCAGGTCGTCGCCGCGCTGATCGACGCCCTCAATGACGACGGCTATCTCGCCTCGTCGCTGGAGGAGATCGCCGAGATGTTTTCCGAGGACGACGCGATCGAGCCCGAGGAACTGCAGATCGGCCTCAACTACCTGCAGAGTTTCGAGCCCGCCGGCGTGGGCGCGCGGGACCCCGCCGAATGCCTTGCGCTGCAGTTGAAGGCGCTGCCTGCCAGGACGCCCTACCGCACGGAGGCACTGCAGATCGTCGACGGCCACCTTGCGCTGCTCGCGGCGCGCGACTTCACGAAGATGCGCCGCGTGCTGCACTGCGACGAGACGTGCGTGAAAGCGGTGCGCGAGCTGATCCGAAGCCTCAACCCGCGGCCGGGATCGTCTTTTTCGCACGACGAGGCGAACTATGTCGTGCCGGATGTACTCGTACGTAAAGTACGCAACCAGTGGACGGCCTCGCTCAACGAGGCGGCCATGCCCAAGCTGCGCTTGAACCGCATCTACGCCGACATCCTGACCCGCAACCGCGATTCGTCCAACCAGCAACTTTCCGCGCAGCTGCAGGAGGCCAAGTGGATGATTCGCAACGTGCAACAGCGGTTCGAGACCATCCTGAGGGTCACCCAGGCCATCGTCGAGCGACAGCGCCGCTTCTTCGACCACGGCGAGGTCGCGATGCGTCCAATGGTGTTGCGCGAGATCGCTGATATGCTTGACCTGCACGAGTCCACCATTTCGCGCGTGACCACCCAAAAGTACATGCTGACATCCAGGGGTACGTTCGAACTCAAGTACTTCTTCGGCAGCCACGTGGCCACCGACACGGGCGGGGCCGCTTCGGCCACCGCCATCCGCGCGCTGATCAAGCAGCTGATCGGCGCCGAGAACACGCGCGTACCATTGACCGACAGCCGGATTGCCGATTTGCTGGGCGATCAGGGCATCATTGTGGCGCGACGCACGATCGCCAAGTACCGGGAGGCGCTGTCCATTCCTCCCGTCAATCTGCGCAAGGCGCCGTAACGGCCGCCCCCTTGCGCAGCAACACCGCGGCCCATGTCCACTTGCGACAGGAGTGTTAGATGAACCTGAACCTCACCGGCGTCCACCTCGATGTCACACCCGCCATTCGCGCCTACGTGGTCGCGAAGTTGGACCGGGTGAACCGGCACTTCGACCATGTGATCGACGTCAATGTCATTCTGTCCGTCGACAAGCTGCGACAGAAATGCGAGGCCAATGTTCATGTACGCGGCAAGGAAATCCATGCCGAAGCCATCGACCCCGACATGTATGCCGCCATCGACGCGCTTGCCGACAAGCTGGACCGCCAGGTCCTGAAATACAAGGAGAAGGCGTCCGCGCACCGCACCGATCGCCAGACCATCGAACG
>JBKJSU010000275.1:0-9958 GCA_046594415.1 Casimicrobiaceae bacterium
CGTCGATCCACAGCGTAACGGCCAGGCCATGCTCATGCGCCAGCTGGCGGGCCAGGCGCCAGCAAACACCCGCATCGCCGAAGTTATCGACGACCCGGCAGAATATGTCCCAACGGATGGATAGGCTCATCGCGCCTCACCTGTGTTTGCAATCGATGAATCTGCCCCCCATTATCGCAATCTGGCGGCGGCGTGCCCCGGACGGCATGCAAAGGAACGAGGATGCCTGGAGCGTTGACCATCGATGTGGTGTCGGATGTCGTCTGCCCGTGGTGCTACATCGGCAAGCGGCGGCTGGAGGACGCGCTGGCGCAACTGCGCGCGGCCAACCCCGACCTGCCGGTGCAGGTGCGCTGGCATCCGTTTCAGTTGAACCCTGACCTGCCGCCCGAAGGCAAGGATCGCCGCCACTACCTCGAGCAGAAATTCGGCGGGCCGGCGCGGGCGCAGGAAATCTATGCGCGGGTCGAGGCTGCCGGCAACACGGAGGGCATTCCCTTTGCCTTCGATTCGATCGAACGCCAGCCCAATACGCTGGACGCGCATCGGCTGCTCGCGTGGGCGCAGTCGCGGCATGAAGGCGACGCCGATGCGCTGGTCGAGTTGCTGTTCAAGGCCTATTTCATCGACGGCCTGTACCTGGGCGATCACGAAGTACTGGTGGCGCGCGCCGAGGCTGCCGGTTACGACGCTGCCGACGCGCGCGCGTTCCTGGCGTCCGGCGCTCTCGTGTCCGAGACTGCCGGCGCCGATCGCCGCGCCCGCGAGATGGGCGTCTCTGGCGTGCCGTTCTTCATCTTCGACGGGAAGACGACGGTATCCGGGGCGCAGGAAGCGGCGACATTGCTCGATGCGATACGGCAGGCCCGCGCTGCGGACTGACGCCGCGTCAGAACGCGTCGTCCCATGGCTTTGACAGCCGGATCGCGGCGTTGATCAGGCCCACCATGCTGTAGGTCTGCGGGAAATTGCCCCACATCTCGCCGGTGGCGGGATCGACGTGCTCGGCCAGCAGGCCGTGCGCATTGCGGTATGCCAGCAAATTCTGGAACAGCGCGCGTGCCCGTGCGCGTTCACCGATCGCCGCCAGCGCATTCACTAACCAGAACGAACACACGATGAACGCGTTCTGCGGCGCGCCGAAATCATCGTGCTCGATGTACCTGAACACGAAACCATCGCGCACCAAATCGCGCTCGATGGCGGTCACGGTGGCCCGGAACCGCGGATCGTCAGCGCGCACAAAATTCAATTCGGCCAGCAGCAGCAGGCTGGCGTCGAGTTCGGTGCCGTCCACCGCGGATACGAAGTGGCCAAGTGATTCGTTCCAGCAATGCGTGTCGACAAACCGCTGGATGCGCAGCGCGTTTGCCTGCCACGTCAGCGCGTGGTCTTCCAGCCCAAGTCGCGTTGCGATCCGCGCCAACCGGTCGCACGCAGCCCAGCACATCACGCTGGAAAATGTGTGCACGTGCGCACGGCCGCGCAATTCCCAAAGACCGGCGTCCGGTTGGTCGTGGGTCTCCACCGCCAGCGTCCCCAGCACCTCGAGGCGCGCGAACATTTCGACATCGCCACGGCGCGCGAGGCGCTCGTCGAAAAAAATCTGCGTCGCGGCGAGGATGGCGGCGCCATAGACGTCGTGCTGGACCTGGCGCCAGGCGTCATTGCCGGCGCGTACCGGCCCCATGCCGCGATAGCCGGGCAGCGCCGGCTCGGTGCGCTCCGTCAGTTGGGCGCTGCCGCTGATCCGGTAAACCGGCTGGAGTTTTCCGTCCGGCGCCTGGGCCGCGATGCCGGCCACATAACGCAGGTAGTGCTCCATCGTCGTAGTGGCACCAAGTCGATTAAGCGCATTGACCACGAAGTAGCCATCGCGCAGCCAGCAGAAGCGATAGTCCCAATTGCGTCCCGAGTCCGGCGATTCAGGGATCGACGTGGTGACGGCCGCCACGATCGCGCCCGTGTCGTCGACCGCATTCATCTTCAGCGTGATGGCGGCACGGATCACCTCTTCCTGCCATTCGAAGGGGATCGCCAGGCCGCGGACCCATTCATGCCAGTGCGCATTGGTCCGCGCGACCAATGACGTGCCAAGGTCGCGGATATCGTCGACAACGGACTCGTCGGCCCCCAGGTGCAGGGTGATCGCCTCGTCGATGAATATCGGCAGCTCCTCGAGGATGGCAGTGACCGACGCGTCCGTGGTGAGTCGCAGCACGACGTCCGCCGTCACGTAGCGAATGTGGTTGCTGCCCACTGTCACCGCAGGTGTAGCGGCGCCGTAGCTGCTCGTCGGGCGCACGCGCACGATCACCCGCGGATTGCCGGACACGCGGCGGATCCGGCGCACCAATGTCAGTGGCTGGTAAAGGCGGCCGTTTTGGTTGAAGCGCGGGGCGCAATCGAAGATTTCCACGGTGCCTCCGGCGCTATCGACCATCCGCGTCACCAGCACGGCGGAGTTGCGCGCATAACCTTGCTCGATGCGCACCACGTCCACGAGATCGATGGCCCAGATGCCGCGGCCAGCATCCGTGGGAGCCGTATCGAGCAGGGCGCAAAATACCGGATCGCCATCGATCCCCGGGAAACAGCCCCAGACGATGGCGCCCTGCGCGTCGATCAGCGCAGCGATGCGGCCGTTGCCGATTAAGGCGAGGTCGAGATTGCGCCGGGGCGCGATGGGATCACCTTTCGCCATGGTCATCAGCGTTTCTCCGCAATAGGGGCAGCGGCGATGGGCACGGCGGTGATCGACGCCATCAGCCAGTTCCGTACAGCGCGCGGATCGGACAATCGAAATCGCGCCGAGGTCCGGCCTGGTCCGACCTTGACCGACCAGCCACCCATGCGCTCGATGGCAGCAAAGCCATGCTCGTCCGTGCGGTCGTCACCGACGAACACGGGTACGCGTCCCCCAAACGGATGCTCGCTCATGAAATCGGCAATGGCGGTCCCCTTGTCGCGGTCGTCCGGCCGCACTTCGAGCAGCATCCTGCCCCGCTGCAGTCGATAGCCGTTACCGGCATTCATCGACCCGCGCAGGATACGGTGCACATAGGACGCGAGTTGCGGCATGGCCCGATAGTGCAACGCGATCGTTGCCCCCTTGTCCTCCAGGGCCAGTTCGGGATGACGCGTGGCCAGATCCGCCAGCAGGCTGCGCAGTTTCGCCTGCGTTGCCTCGATGGGCGCATGAAGGTGGATGGCGCCATCGGCATCTCGACGTTCGCATCCATGCTGGCCCGCCATGGGGAGTGAGAGTCCTGGAAACAGCCCGTCGGCGCTGGTGATCGAGCGCCCCGTCACGATGGCGAGTGCGCCTGACAATTCCCTCAGCAGGGCCGGCATCAACCGCGCCAATGCAGGATCGAGACGCACGGCTTCGGGCGTCTGCGCAATCTCGGCGAGCGTGCCGTCGATGTCGAGGAAAAGCGCGCAATCGCGTCCGAGTGGCGGTGGCGGCGGCCGCACGAAGCGCGCCGGGCGCAGCACGGCGCCAGCGGCGGGCGCCCGCGCTTTAGTGGACTGGAGCATCGATCCGGTCGCGAAAGCGTTTACGTTCGCGCATGGCCGCCGCGTCCAGCAGCATGCGGCCGGCCCAGCGATAGACGTTGAATTCGCGCACGATGTTGCGCATCAGGCGCATCCGGATACGTTGCTCCTCGGCGGACATCGACAAGGCTATGTGCAAGGCGCTGGCGCATTCGTCCGCATCGTAGGGATTGACGATCAGCGCCTCCGGCAGCTCGCGCGAGGCCCCGGCGAACTGCGAGAGGATCAGCACGCCGCGTTCGTCGTCGCGCGCGGCGACAAATTCCTTGGCCACCAGATTCATGCCGTCGTGCAGGCTGCTGACGAAGCACAAATCCGCTGCGCGGTGATGCTCGTAGACCGACTCCTGTTCATGGTGCTCATTCAGCAAAACGATCGGTGGGTGCGGTGTGTTGGCATAGCGGGCATTGATATCCGCTGCGTGCTGGCGCACGCGGTCGGCGTAGTCCCGATACTCGTCGATGGTGCCGCGCGTAGGTGCCGCGATCTGCACGAAGGTGAACTGACCAATCCATTCCGGATGCAATTCAAGCAGGCGCGCCACGGCGCTGAACCGCTCGAGAATGCCTTTGGTGTAGTCGAGGCGATCGATGCCGATGCCCAGGCGATGGGGCCGAGGCAGGTTGAGACGCACGCGCACTCGCTCACGCGCTTCGTCCACCGCCGGCGTGAACGCCAGTGCCGCCGGTGGCCACTCGATTGAGATCGGATAGCGGTGCACTGCGGTACGCGCCCCTCGGCACACGACGCTTAAAGTCTCGCGGTCAACGCGGGCCTCCACCACGCGGTCCACGGTATCGACGAAATTGTTGCAATGGAACTGCGTATGAAAGCCGATGATGTCGCTGCCCAGGAGTCCGTCCAGCAGCTCGGCGCGCCAGGGACAGATTGCAAATGATTCGGGGTTGGGCCAGGGGATGTGCCAGAAGGTGATGATGATCGCCTTGGGCAGCCGGTCGCGGATCATTCGCGGCAGCAATGCGAAGTGATAGTCCTGAACCAGGATGACGGGATCATCACTCTGCGCTTCGTCCACCACGGCGTCGGCAAAGCGCGCATTGACCGCGCGGTACTGCTCCCAATCTTCCGTGCGAAAGGTGGGGCGCACATGCGCGATGTGGCACAGCGGCCACAATCCTTCGTTGGCAAATCCGTCGTAGTAGCCCGCGATTTCCCGCGCCGACAGCCACAGTCGGCGGATCCGGTAGATGGGCGCCTCGGGCGGCACCAGCACGCGATCGCGCTTGTCCACTGTTTCCCGGTCGGCGGTGCCGCTGCCATGGGCGATCCACGTGCCGGAGCAGGCGCGCATCACCGGCTCCAGCGCGGTGACGAGGCCGCTGGCGGGCCGCTGCACGCGAATGCCGTCGGGCGTATGCATGTGGATATAGGGCTCGCGATTGGAAACGATCATCACCTCGTTGCCACGCATTTCGCCACGCAGGACGGCCCGCAACGTTTCCTGCGTCCAGCGTTGCTGGCTCTCGTCCGTCGGGCGGTACTGGTGCTCGAGTTCGCGCAGAAGCGTCTGCACGTCGCGGGCGATCGGCCGCAGTTCGGGTGCCGTGTCTGCGGTCGACAAGCGCAGGATGCCCTCGCCGCGCAATAGTGCGCGCAGACCGCTTACCCAGCCTCGCCACGACAGTTGCGCGATGACGACGGTAATCAGCGCGACGCATACCGCCAGCGCCACAAAGAACAGGAACAGGTAGCGTCGGGTTTCCTCACTGCGCCGGTCCATGAAGCTCATGTCATGCACCAGGACAAGTTTGGCACCAGCGGCCGAGTCGCTGGCCAGGCTTCGCACGGCGACATGCAGCACGCCGCGGGCCGGATTCAGCACGTGCTCGCCCAAGGCCGAATATGGAGCCAGCGCCGTGCAGCGGATTTCGCGCGGAAATGCCGCGGTTGCAATCGGCGATGCGGTGTCGCTGAGGCACAGTCCCACCGCATACAGGCGCTCGTCGCTGGTCAGGCGCTGGAAGAATGCGAGGATTCGCGCCGAGGAACCGGTCCGGATCAGTTCGTCCAACTGGTCCTGCGCGGAGCTGGCAACCAGCGTCGACCGAACATCAAGATCGCGAATGAACCAGCGCGTGGTGAGGGCATCGACAAGGGGCACCGCCGCGTAAGCGAAGATGGCCAATGCCACCAGCAGCGGCACGATGAAGCGGAGTGACAGTCGCATGCGATTGCCTCATGGCAGTCCGGCGCGTACGGCGACGGCCTTAAGATTATATACCGCGCGTTTGGACGCACGTCTGCATGCGGTCTGCGCTCGGCTGTAGGATTTTTCCTACATGCGAAGTGTACGTCGCACGCAAGTCGGTGACGGCTGCGCAGCACGCTGGGCGCGCGATCAAGGAGTCGCGGGCCGCCGTGCGTTGACGAAATTGGTACCGAGGATGCCTACAACGACGATGCGTCCGACTACGTTCGGCCAGAACTGGTTGAACACCAGCACGAGGCCTGCCAGCGACAGCCCGACTTTCGCAAGCCGTGACAGCGGCGCGCGGAAGAACCCGATGTACGCCGCCGACAGCGCCACGATGCCGAGCGCGCCGCAGAACAGGGCCGACAGGAACGCCGACCACGTGAAGTCGATGAACAGCAGCGCCGGCGTGTAGACGAACATGAACGGCACCAGCGCCTTGCCCATGGACAGTCGGAACGCGGTGAGTCCCGTGCGCATCGGCTCGGAGCCCGCGATGCCCGCCGCCGCGTAGGCGGCCAGTGCCACGGGGGGCGTGACGTCCGCCAGCACGCCGTAATAGAACACGAAGAAATGCGTGGCGATCAGCGGCACGCCCAGCACGCCGAGCGCGGGGGCGGCGATCGACGCCAGGATGATGTACGTGGGCGTCGTGGGAATGCCGGTGCCCATCATGATGCAGGCGATGGCCACCAAGACCAGCCCGAAAAACACCTTGCCGCCGTTCTCGGTGAAGAGGCTGAACGGATCGATCGCGCGGAACATTGCGGAGACGGTGCCCGCCAGCTCCACCACGGCGCCGGAGAACTTGAAACCCAGACCGGACAATGTCAGCGTGCCGAGGATCAGGCCCACGCACGCGCAGGCGGCGCCGATGGCCAATGCGTACTTCGCGCCTACCTCGAGGCTGACCAGCAATGGCTTCCACGTGAGCGTCTGGCCCTGCAGCCGGTCGTTGCCGAACTTGCGCGCGAGCAGCGGAATGTACGAACAGACGAAGCACAGCACGATGCCGTAGAACGCGGCGAGAAACGGCGTGAAGTCGAGCAGCAGCATCGTGACCAGCGCGATCAGCGGAAACACGAGGTGCCAGCTTGCCCCCATCACGCTGGCCATGCGCGGAATCAGATGCGCCTCGACGCCATGCAACTTGAGTCGCTTGGCCTCGAAGTGCACCATCAGCAGGCATGCGAAATAGTGGAACAGCGCGGGCACGATCGCGATGATCACCAGTTCCTTGTAGGGCACGCCGAGCAATTCGGCCATCACGAAGGCAGACGCGCCCATCACGGGTGGGGTGACCTGCCCGCCGCACGAGGCCGAGGCTTCCACCGCGCCCGCGAAGCGCGGCGAGAAGCCGTATTTCTTCATCAGCGGGATCGTCAGCGAACCCGTGGTCACCGCATTCGCCACGGCCGAACCCGAGATCATGCCGAAGAGCCCCGACGACACGACGCATACCTTGGCGGGACCGCCGGAAAAGCGTCCCGCCGCGATGGTGGCGAGGTCCATGAAGATGCGGCCCAGGCCGGTCATCTGCGCCAGCACACCGAACAACACGAAGTGGAAGTCGTAGGTGGCCACCACGCCCACGGCAATGCCGTAGATGCCTTCGGTGCCGACGTGGATGTGATTGACCACGCGCACCACGCTGTAGCCGCGATGCGCCAGCACGCCCGGCATGTAGCGGCCCAGCAGCGCGTAGGGCAGGCACGCCATGCCGATGAGAGGCAGCAACGGCCCCATCGTGCGGCGCGAGGCTTCCATCACCATGATGATGGCCAGCACGCCCATCATGTAGTCCTGCGCGATCGGCGCGCCGACGCGGGCGATGAAGATGTCGTCGAAGAACACCAGCAGGTACAGCGACACGCCGGCGGCCAGCAGCGCCAGCGGCCAGTCGATCCATGCGGCCTTGTCGCCGTAGCCGCCGAAGCGCTTGATCGGCAGCGTGATGAACACGACGAAGGCCACGAACGCGAGATAGGGCCAGCCGTTCTTCAGTTCGCCGGTGGCGGTGAGGCGTGCCACCAGATCCCAGCCGAGATAGAAGTAGAACGCGCCGAAGGCCAGCGCCCAGCTCCATTCGCGCGCGATGCCGCGCGCATCGGTGGCCGGCACGGGGCGCGGAAATACGAGGAAGATCAGTCCCAGCACCAGCGCCAGATGGAACGTGCGGTGTTTGATCTCCACCAGCAGTCCGAAGCCGGCCGTATAGATGTGGAAACCGGAGAGCACGACGGCAATCGTCGTAACCAGCATGCCCATCGGGCCGATCAGCTTCCGGAAGTTCGACTCGTGGTCGAACTGCTTGATGAGCCGCGCCTGCGTTTCGGCGGATACGGTCTCGATCGTTTCGGCCAGCGTGCCGCGTTCAGTCATCGGTTTCCAATCCGTAGCGGGTCAAGGCGTGGCGCATGCACCGGCAACTGCGCGCAGCGCCAGCGCGCGATTGCCCCACGCCGCGAGATCGATGGCGCGGCCGGACGCATGCAATTGCGGCGATTGGTCCGCGTGCACGCGCATCACGATCGCATCGAAGCTGCGCGCCATCGTCACCACGACGCGACCGTCGACGGTAAGCATCGTGCCGCCGGGGTCCGCCGCCGTGGGCAGGCCGGGGCCGTGCTGGCTGAAGGTCATCTGCGTTTCGACGAGGGTGGCGCCGTCCGTGCGGTAGCGTTCTTCCACGGGCGTGCGCGTGACCGAGTGCAGGTAGGTGATGGCGAAGTCCGGCGCGGGCAGCGCGACGCGCTCCAGCGGGAAGCCGTCCGGATGCGAGGCCAGTTCCAGGCACGCGGCGAACGCGATGCCCGGCAGCGCCAGACCCAGGAGCAGCACGCTTGCGCGCGCTGCCCCGGGTCCGGAAATCACTTGATCAGGCCTTTCTCGCGGTAATACTTCTCGGCACCCGGGTGCAGCGGAATCGACACCGACAGCAGTGCCGTCTTCAGCGCGATTTCCTTGCCCTTCGGATGCACCTGGCCCAGCGTCTCGGTATTTTCGAAGAGCGCCTTCGTGATTTCATAGGCCATCTGGTCGGTGATGCCGTCGTGCGTGGCCCAGATGGCCATCACCGCGAGCGTGTTCACCGGCGCGGTCTGGCCCTTGTACGTATTGGCCGGAAGCGTCACGTTGGCGTAGTACGGCTGCTTCTTGCGCAACGCCTCGATCTCCGGTCCCGCCAGCGGGACGATGCGGATGTCGCGTGCATTGGCGAGATCGCCTACCGACGACGTGGGCGTGCCGGCGGTGATCAACGATGCGACGAGGTTGCCGTCCTTGATCTTGTCGATCGATTGCGTGAACGACGACAGGTCCTCACCGATGTCCTTGCGCGTCATGCCGTTGACCTCGAGCAGGTCGCCCAGCAGCTGCCACTGGCCCGACCCGGGCGAACCCGACGACACCGATTTGCCCTTCAGATCCTTGAAGCTCATCACATTGGCGCTGGCCAGCGTGACGAGTTGCACCTGTTCCGGATACAGCGCGCCGAGCGCGCGCAGGTTCTTGACCGCCTTCCCGTCGAACTGGCCCTTGCCGTTGTACGCGGCATCGAGGATGTCGGCGGCCACGAACGCACTTTCAATGTCCTTGCGGCCCAACAACTGCGCGTTGGCCACGGACGCACCGGACGTTTCAGCCGTGGCGGAAAGCTTCTTGCCGCCGATCGTCACCTTGTTGGAGATGAGCTGCGCCAGCATCCCGCCCAGCGGATAGTAGGTGCCGCCGGTGCCGCCGGTGGCGATGCCGAAGAACACGCGGTCCTGCGCGAGGGCGGACGTGGCGAATGCAGCAGCCGCGATGCATGCGACCACGGCAAGACGGGGACGAAAAGCCATGAATTTCTCCTGAGGACCAATTGAAAACCGGCAACGCCTCGTGGGCGCTGCCGCGCAACCCGGGAGTATGCCCAATCCGCGGTCGTTGCGGTGACGCCAACGCCAACTACCCCGCCGCCGATCACCACGATGTCGAATCTTTCCATGGCCGCGAGTTTACTGCGGCCGGGGGGGGTGGCGCGTGGGGTAAGCGAGGTTCGAGATGCGATAATCCGGCGCGCCAGCCCGGAAGCTGCTCCTTAAGGTTCGCCGATGTCTCTTCGCCCCCTCGTTGCCCTGATCCTTGCCTGCACGGTCGCCTTGCTCGAGGGCTGCGCCACGCGGCCGATCAACACGCCGATTGCCG
>JBKJSU010000477.1:0-6324 GCA_046594415.1 Casimicrobiaceae bacterium
CTGGTGAACAAGATCGACCTGCTGCCCTACGTGCAGTTCGACGTGGCTACGGCGGTCGACTATGCGCAGAGGATGAAGCCGGGGCTGGCCGCGATCAACGTCTCCGCCACATCCGGCGAGGGCTTTGCCGATTGGCTCGCGTGGCTGGAGCGCGGCGTGGCGCAGGCGCGCTCGCGCCGCGACGACAACGTGACGGCGTTGCGCCGGCGAGTCGCGGAGCTCGAAGGCGTGCTTGCCGCGGCGGCGCACGCCCCCTGACGCGGATCCGCCGGCACCATCCATGGAAACGCTGCTGCAGCGGGCCTCGATCCGGCGCCGCCTTGAAGTGCGCGGCATCGTGCAGGGCGTCGGCTTTCGCCCGTTTGTCTATCGGCTTGCGCGCGAGCTGGCGCTGGACGGATGGGTGCGCAACGACGCGGCCGGCGTGATCATCGAGGTCCAGGGCGACGCAGCGAGCATCGAGCAACTCGTACGGCGCGTGCGCGAGCATGCGCCGGCGCGCGCGCGCGTCGACAGCGTGGCGTTGAGCGACTGTGCGCCGGCAGACCAGGATGGCGGATTTGCGATCCTGGAAAGCGGCGGGGGCCGCGCGACCACCGCCATCGGCCCGGACAGCGCGATCTGCGCGGATTGCCTCGCGGAGATGCTCGATCCCGCCGATCGGCGTTACCGGTATGCGTTCATCAATTGCACCGGCTGCGGCCCGCGCTACACGATCACGCGCCGCCTGCCCTACGACCGCAGCACCACCAGCATGGCGGCGTTTGCGCTATGCAACCGGTGCGAGCACGAGTACCGGTCGCCGCTCGATCGGCGCTTTCATGCGGAGCCCAACGCGTGTCCGGACTGCGGGCCGCAACTCGCTTGCCTCGATGCGCGCGGTATCCCTGTTCCTGAGGCGGACCCGATTGCCGCGACGCTGGCGCGGCTGCGCCGCGGTGAAGTGGTGGCGATCAAGGGCCTTGGCGGATTCCATCTTGCCTGCGATGCGCGCAATGCCGACGCGGTGGCGCACCTGCGCGCGCGCAAGGGTCGCGAGGAGAAGCCGTTTGCGGTGATGGTGGCCAATGTCGCGTCGGCGCGGCAGTGGGCGACCGTCACGTTGGCGGAAGAGACGCTGCTCGAAGCGGCCGAACGCCCGATCGTGCTGCTGGAAAAACGTGGCTGGTGCGATGACGCGCTGCGCGGCGTCGCGCCCGGGCTGGCGTGGCTGGGCGCGATGTTGCCGTACACGCCGCTGCACTACCTGCTGTTCCATGAAGCAGCGGCGCGCCCGCAGGGCGTCGCATGGCTCGATCATCCGCACGACCTCGTGCTGATCATGACCAGCGCCAATCCCGGCGGCGAGCCGCTGGTCACGGGCAACGACGAGGCCAGCGCGAGGCTTGCAGGCATCGCCGACGCGTTCCTCGTGCACGATCGCGGCATCGTCGTCGGCTGCGACGACAGCGTGCTGCGCGCCGCGCCGGGCGCCGGACCGGGCGCGTTCCAGTTCATCCGCCGCGCTCGTGGCTATACGCCGCGCGCAATCAGGCTCGCGGCGGCGGGGCCCACGGTGGTTGCACTGGGAGGATGGTTCAAGAATACAGTGTGCGTGACGCGCGGCGACGAAGCTTTCGTCTCGCAGCACCTCGGCGACCTCGACAATGCGCCGACGTGCGCGGCGCTGGACGACGCGGTTGCGCACCTGGTGTCGATCCTCGATGTGGAGCCGCGCCTCGTCGCGCACGACCTGCATCCGGATTTCTACAGCACCCGCCTCGCCGCCACGCTCGGGGCGCGCTGGGGCGTGCCGCTGCGGCCCGTCCAGCATCATCATGCCCACATCGCCGCAATCGCCGCCGAGCATCGCGTGGAGGGACCCATGCTGGGGCTCGCGCTCGACGGTGTGGGTCTCGGCACCGACGGCGCGGCGTGGGGTGGCGAACTGCTGCGGGTCGATGGCGCGCACTGCGACCGTGTCGGCCGCTTGCGGCCCCTGCGGCTTCCCGGCGGCGACCGCGCGGCGCGCGAGCCATGGCGCATGGGCGCGGCGGCGCTGGCGCTCGGCGGCCGTGCCGACGAGATCGACCGGCGCTACGCCGACGAGGCGGCGGCGCCGACGGTACGGGACATGCTCGCGCGCGGGTTCAATGCGCCGGAGACGAGCAGCATGGGGCGGTGGTTCGACGCCGCGGCTGGTCTCCTGAATCTCAAGCGGCGGATGGCATTCGAGGGACAGGCGGCGATGTTGCTGGAAGGCGCCGCCCAGCGCCACGGCGCGGTCCCGGCCGACGCATCGTTGTATGCGATCAACGCCGCCAACGAACTCGACCTGACGCCGCTCGCCATGCGCCTGGCCGACGAGCGCGATGCCGGTCGTGGCGCCGCGCTCTTTCACGCCACGCTCATCGAGGCGCTGGCCCACTGGGTGGAGCATTCCGCGCATGCTTGCGGTCTGACCATGGTTGCCGGCGGGGGCGGATGTTTTCTGAATGCAATTCTTGCGCGCGGATTGCACGCCGCGCTGGCGCAGCGGGGATTGACGCTGCTGCAGGCGCGTGCCGTGCCACCCAACGACGGCGGCCTGGCCCTCGGCCAGGCCTGGATTGCCCTTTGCGATACCAACGGAATCGGTTGAACCATGTGCCTTGCCCTCCCTGCCTGCGTGATCGACCTCCCCGAACCCGGCATGGCGCTGGTCGATATCGGCGGCGTGCAGAAGCTGATTTCACTGGCGCTGGTCGACGACGTCGCGCGCGGCGACTATGTGATCATCCACGTCGGCTATGCGCTCACGAAACTCGACCCCGCGGAGGCGCAGCGAACGCTCGAGCTCTTTGCCGACGCGGGGCTGTCCGGACAGGCGGCCGCGTGAAGTACATCGACGAATTCCGCGACGGCGACCTCGCGCGCTCGCTCGCTGCAACGATTGCGCGCGAGGCCCGGCCGGAGCGCAGCTACAACCTGATGGAATTCTGCGGCGGGCACACGCACGCCATTTCGCGCTACGGCCTGAAGGACCTGCTGCCCGCCAACGTGCATATGATCCATGGCCCCGGCTGCCCGGTGTGCGTGCTGCCGATCGGGCGCATCGACAATGCCATCGCGCTCGCGGCACGACCGGGCCTCATCCTGTGCACCTATGCCGACACGATGCGCGTGCCGGCGTCCAAGGGGACGTCGCTGCTGAAGGCGAAGGCGCAGGGCGCGGACATACGGATGATCTATTCCTGCGCCGACGCGATTCGCATCGCCCAGGAAAATCCCGGCCGCGACATCGTCTTCTTCGCGATTGGTTTCGAAACGACGACCCCGCCGACGGCGGTGGCGATCACGCAGGCGAAGGCCTTGGGCCTCACCAATTTCAGCGTCTTCTGCAATCACGTGCTGACGCCGGCGGCCATCAGCAACATCCTCGAGTCGAAGGAGGTGCGCGAACTGGGCACGGTGCCGCTCGACGGCTTCATCGGGCCCGCGCATGTGTCCACGGTGATCGGCAGCCAGCCCTACGAATATTTTGCCGAAGAATACCAGCGCCCGGTCGTGATCGCGGGATTCGAGCCGCTCGACGTGATGCAGGCGATCCTGATGCTGGTGCGGCAGTTGAACGATGGCCGCGCCGAGGTGGAGAACGAATTCACGCGCGCCGTGACGCGCGACGGCAATGCCAAGGCCAAGGCGCTGGTGGCGGAGGTATTCGAGCTGCGGCGCACCTTCGAATGGCGCGGCCTGGGCGAAGTGCCTTACAGCGCGCTCAAGATCAAGGACCGGTACGGCGCGTTCGACGCCGAGACGCGCTACGGCATCACCTACCGGTCGGTGCCCGACAACAAGGCCTGTGAATGCGGCGCGATCCTGCGTGGCGTCAAGAAGCCGACCGACTGCAAGGTGTTCGGCACCGTATGCACGCCCGAGAATCCGATCGGCTCGTGCATGGTGTCGTCGGAAGGCGCGTGCGCTGCCCACTACACCTACGGACGATTCAGGGACATCGCCGTGGTTCGCGGCAATGCCGTTCCGGCCACCGCGGTCGCGCCATGAGCGGCAGCGTTCGCGCCGACTACGTCCGGCCCGTGGATTTCAAACACGGGCACGTCGACATGACCCACGGCGGCGGCGGCCGCGCGATGGCGCAGCTCATCGACGAACTCTTCGTCCGTGCGTTCGACAACGAGTGGCTGCGCCAGGCCAACGACCAGGCCGCCTTCCGGATCGGCGGCGGGCGCATGGTCATCGCCACCGACAGTCACGTGGTGTCGCCGCTGTTCTTCCCCGGCGGCGACATCGGCTGCCTCTCCGTTCACGGCACGATCAACGATGTGGCGATGGCGGGCGCGGTGCCGCTCTACCTCGCCGCCGGCTTCATCCTGGAAGAAGGCTTTCCGCTCGCGGACCTGAAGCGGATCGTCGAGTCGATGGCCGCGGCATCGCGCGAGGCCGGCGTGCCGGTGGTCACCGGCGACACCAAGGTCGTCGAACGGGGCAAGGGCGACGGCGTCTTCATTACCACCACTGGCGTGGGTGTCGTTCCGGCCGGCATCGAAATCTCCGGCGACCGGGCGCGTCCGGGCGATCGCATCATCGTCAGCGGCACGATGGGCGACCATGGCGTGGCCATCATGTCGCTGCGCGAGAACCTGACGTTCGCGACGACCATCCGCTCCGACACCGCGGCACTGCATGGCCTCGTGGCCACGATGATCGCCGCGGTGCCCGGCATTCGATGCCTGCGCGATCCCACGCGCGGCGGGCTCGCCACCACGCTCAACGAACTCGCGCGCCAGTCCGGTTGCGGGATGGTGATCGCGGAGCAGCGCATTCCGGTGCAGGGACAGGTCAACGCGGCGTGCGAATTTCTGGGCCTCGATCCGCTCTACGTGGCCAATGAAGGCAAGCTGGTGGCGATCTGCGCTGACGAGGATGCGGCAAGGCTGCTTGCGGCGATGCGCGCCCACCCGCTGGGCAAGGATGCGGCGATCATCGGTGAAGTCATCGATGATCCCCACCACTTCGTGCAGATGGACACCACCTTCGGCGGCCGTCGCGTGGTGGACTGGCTCACCGGCGAACAGTTGCCCAGGATCTGCTGATGCGCATCCTATTCCTCACGCATGCGTTCAACAGCCTGGCACAGCGCCTCTACACGGAACTCGGCGCGTGGGGCCACGACGTCGCGATCGAGTTCGATATCAACGACACGGTAACGCAGGAAGCGGTGACCCTGTGGCGTCCGGATCTCATCGTCGCGCCCTTCCTGAAGCGCAGGATCCCGGAGGCGGTGTGGCGCGAGCATCGTTGCATCGTGATCCACCCGGGCATCCGCGGCGACCGCGGCCCCTCGGCGCTGGATTGGGCGATTGCCGATGGCGAAACCCGCTGGGGAGTCACGGCGATCGAGGCGAATGGCGAGATGGATGCCGGCGCGATCTGGGCCAGCGTGGAATTTCCGATGCGCGAGGCGACCAAGAGCAGTCTCTATCGCAATGAGGTCACGGAGGCCGCGGTGGAGGCGCTGCGGCAGACGCTCGAGCGCCTGGCCCGGGGCGAGGCGCCGGTGCCGCTGCGCTACACCGACCCGGACGTGCGTGGCCGGCTGCGGCCGTTGCTGCGGCAGGGCGATCGCGCCATCGACTGGACCTCCGACGATACCGCAAGCGTGCTGCGCAAGATCCGTGCGGCGGATGGATCTCCGGGCGTGCTCGACGACGTTTGCGGCGAGCGCGTGTACCTGTTCGACGCGCATCCGGAGGGGCGGCTGCGCGCCGACCATCCGCAGGCCGCGCCCGGCGCTGTCATTGCCTGCCGCGACGGCGCCATCCTGCGCGCGACCACCGACGGTGCGGTCTGGATCACGCACCTGAAGCGCGCGGGGGACGATTCGTGCTTCAAGCTTCCCGCCATGCTGGTGCTGGGCGACCGGCTGGCCGACGTGCGCGAGGCGCCGCTGGCCGCGGACGCGATCGCTGACGGGCCGACATGGCGGCCGATCCGCTACGACGAGTGCGGCAAGGTCGGCTACCTGCACTTTCCGTTCTACAACGGTGCGCTGGGCACGGCGCAGTGCGAGGCGCTGCTTGCGGCCTATCGCGCTGCACGGTCAAGGCCGACGCGGGTCATCGTGCTGATGGGCGGCCCCGACTTCTGGTCCAACGGCATTCATCTCAACCTGATCGAGGCATCCGCGCATCCGGCCGAGGAATCGTGGCGCAACATCAACGCGATGAACGACCTCGTCCGCGAGATCGTGCTGTGCGACCGGCAGCTCACGATCGCCGCGATGCAGGGCAACGCCGGCGCGGGCGGCGCGTTCCTCGCGCTGGGGGCGGACCGCGTCTGCGCGCG
>JBKJSU010000495.1:0-3010 GCA_046594415.1 Casimicrobiaceae bacterium
CATCCGGAAACGCGTGGCCTGCAGTGCCGTGTTGGGTTCGTCGCAATGCAGCGTGGGCGGCCGCACACCGTGATAGACCGCCAGCGCGGCCTTGATGAGGCCGGCCGCGCCCGCGGCGGGCATTGCGTGGCCGATCATCGACTTCACCGAGCCCAGCGGAACGCGCTCGAGGCCTTGCTCGGCCGCGCCGAAAATGCGCATCAGCGTGGCTAATTCCGCGGCATCGCCCGCCGGCGTCGCAGTGCCATGCGCTTCGACCATGCCCACGGTTGCGGGCTGCACACCCGCCATTTTCCACGCCCGTGTCAGTGCGAGCACCTGGCCATCGACCTGCGGCGTCAACAGACTGACGTCGCGGCCGTCGCTGGCCACGCCGGTACCGCGAATGACGGCGTAGATGCGATCATCGGCCTTCTCGGCATCGGCCAGGCGCCGCAGCACGAGAATGCCCACGCCTTCGCCTATCAGCAAGCCATCGGCATGCTGGTGAAACGGACGAATCTGGTCGCTGCGCGACAGCGCGCCCAGTTGCGAGAACACGCTCCAGAAGGCGATGTCGTGGCACAAGTGCACACCGCCGGCCAGCACCATGTCGGCCGCGCCATCGCGCAGTTCGCGACAGGCCTGGTCGACCGCGACCAGCGTGCTGGCACAGGCCGCGTCGACGGTGTAGGCCGAGCCGCCGAGGTCGAGGCGATTGGCAATCCGCGATGCAACGAGATTGGGCACCAGGCCGATCGCGGTGTCCGGGCCATAGGCGCCGCAGCGCGCCTGATAGCCTTTCTTCAGCGCAAGCAATTTCTCGGGACTCAGTTCGGGCAGCAGGGTCGCCAGCGTGGCGATCAATTGCTCCGCGCCGCGCATCATGTTGCCCAGGCGCACGATCGCGGGACCCGGATAGTTGCCGCGGCCGAGGATGATGCCGGTGGTCTCGCGCGGAAACGTTCGATCGGCGTAGCCGGCATCGGCCAGCGCGGCGACCGCGACCTGCAGCGCCATCAGTTGATCCGGCTCGGCGCCCTTGGCCGCGACCGGCATCAGGCCGTGGGCGGCGGCATCGAAATTGGCCAGGCCGTCGATGAAGCCGCCGCGCCGCGCATAGAAACGATCGGTGGCCGTCGACGCCGGATCGTAGAAAAGCGGATCCCAGCGCGCCGGTGGCACGTCGGTGATCGCGTCGACGCCGGTGCGCAGGTTGTGCCAGTACGCGGCAAGGTCGGGAGCCTTGGGAAACACGCAGGCCATCCCGATGATGGCGATGTCGCTTCCGCTCATGCGCCAGTGCCGGCGGGTTGTGCGCGAACGCTCGCCATGCAGCGCCGCAATACGAGCGTTGCCGCTTCCACGGGTCGCTACAGCATCGAGGCGGGGTCGCCGCGCATCAGGATGATCCGCGAGTCCAGTGGCGAACCGCGCAGCAGCTCGTCCAGGAAACTCGCCACGCCGGCTTCCGGATCGATCAGGTCGATGCCACGCTTCGCATACTCGCGCGCCAATTCCGGCGAGACCATGCCGGCATCGCGCCACGGGCCCCAGTTGATCGACAACACGCGTCCGGGCAACTTGCGGTTCAACTCGACCGCGAGACGATCGAGAAAATCGTTGGCGGCCGCGTAGTCGGACTGGCCGCGGCTGCCGAACGTGGCCGCGATGCTGGAAAAGAACACGACGAAGCCGATGTCCTGGCGCACCTTCTCGGCGATGGCCAGCGCGCCGTTCACCTTGGTGTCGAACACGCGCGCAAAGGAATCGGCCGACTTGTCGCGCGCCAGCTGGTCTTCGATCACGCCGGCGCCGTGGATCACGCCGTCGAGACGGTCGTGGCGGCGGTAAATGTCGTCGACCAGGCGCCCGCACGCCGCCCCGTCGCGCACATCGACCTGATGGTAGACCACGCGCGCGCCTGCAGCAGCAACGGCCACAAGCGTGGCGCGTATCTCGCGTTCGGCCAGCACGCGTGCGCAGGCGGTCTCGATGGCGGCGATGCCGCTGCCGGGATTGCGCGCCAGCAGGCGCTGCCTGACGGTGCGCGCGTCGGCGGCGTTGCGCAGGTCGTCGTCCTCCTCGAGCGGCGGCAGCGGCGAACGTCCGGCCAATTCCAGCCGGCAGCCGAAGCGCCGCGCAATTTCGATCGCAACGCGCGCCGTGATACCGCGCGCGCCACCGGTGAGCAGCACCACCGAGTTGCGGTCCAGCATCACCGCGGGCTCGCCGCCGCCGTGGCCATTGAGCGTGGCGCGCACCACGCGCGGTGTCTGCCGGACGCCATCAGTCGAATACCCAACCTCCGGCGCACCGTCGGCGGATTTCAATTCGTCGAAGAGCCTTTCGGCCAATTGCGTGCTGTCGAAGTCTGCCGGAAAACTCGCCATGCGCACGTGCCGATCAGGCCATTCCTTGCGCAGGCTCTTGATGAGGCCCGACACGCCGCCGGCGGCCGGTATCAGATGCCCGTTTACACGCGCCGAAGGCGCGAACGAGTCCTGCGCCTCGTCGTCACCGGCATCGGCGCGGCCCGCCACCAGCACGTGGCTGGCGCCGGACATCAACGCGCCGCGAATGCGCGTGAAGAGTTCGGGCACGTCGGAGGGCTTCCAATCGGAACGCAATGGCGTCAGGTCCACCAGTGCCGCATGCGCGCCAGCCGGCGCCTTGCCGTTTTTCCAAGGTGCGCCGCGGCTGCCCGCGGCGTGCAGATTGGCCATCAGCAGCGTGCGCAGGCCGGGCGTTGCGCCGACGATGCCGATCGCCTGGTTTTCGAGACTCCACGCGCTGTTGACATGCGTGGATGGTTGCAGCGTGACGACATAGCGCGGAACCGGCACAGTCGGACCGCCCGCCGGCGCGTTGGCGGTGGCGGCAGCCGCCGCGGGCGTGGTGCCGGGCGCGCCTACCTTCGCGGTGGCTACAGGCGCCGCCTTGGCGGCGAGCGGGGCCAGCGCGGTGATGATGCCGCGCAGCGTCTTCACGGCGATGAGATCCTCGGGCAACTCCGTCGGCATTGCGGTGG
>JBKJSU010000559.1:0-7162 GCA_046594415.1 Casimicrobiaceae bacterium
CATGGATTCAATGAAGACGACGGGCAACACAGATAAGGATTTCGCCATGATGATGAAAGTGCATCATCAGGGCGCCATTGACATGGCGAATATCGAATTGCAAAACGGCAAGGACGCCAGCATGCGAGCAATGGCGAAACAAATCATCGAAGCGCAACAGAAGGAAATCAAGGCGTTTGACAAATGGCTTGAAGCGCACAAATAAGTCAAACCCTATGCCTGTATTGCCCAGAGTGAAGGCCTGATTGCGCAGTGCCTACGTATCGACTTGCCGACGGAGCATTTGATCGCGCGACTGTCAACGGGGAACTGCGAGGACAAGCACGAGGCTTGGACGATACTTCGCGCCGTAACCGACGCAACCAGCCAATTCGTGCATGAGTTCGAAAGATGGCACGGCAGGCGGGTAACTCGCCGCACCCCCTCGCCACTACCTTCATGCCCGTTTCCGCAACCGCGCCTCCGGCGCCGCTGTACATCGTCCTGAATGCCGCCTCGGGGCATAGCAACGATGCGTCCGCACGTGCAGCGATCGAGGACGTGCTGGCAGCGGCAGCCCGCGTGTTCCGGATATTTCAGGTTGATCATGCAAGCCAACTGCAGGCGCTCGCAGCCGAAGCGGTCAGTCTCGCGCGAGCAGACGGCGGCATGGTCGTCGCGGCCGGTGGCGACGGCACGATCAACGCAGTGGTGCAGGCAGTGCTGGGCAGCGGCTGTACATTCGGAGTGCTGCCGCAGGGCACCTTTAATTACTTTAGTCGCACCCACGGCATTCCGGCCGATACCAAAGAAGCGACGCAGCTGTTGCTTACGGGGCGGGCACAGCCGGTGCAGGTCGGTCTTTGCAACGAGCGCGTATTTCTTGTCAACGCCAGCCTCGGCTTGTATCCGCAGTTGCTCGAAGACCGCGAGGCTTTCAAGCACCAGTTCGGCCGCAGCCGTCTGGTGGCGTTCGGCGCCGGGCTGATGAGCTTGCTACGCGTGCATCGGCAGCTGCACCTGCAGATCGAATACCAAGAGCGGACACACGAGGTGCGCACACCGACACTCTTCGTCGGCAACAACCGGCTGCAGATGGAGCAGATCGGCACGGCGCGCGCCTTCGAGCAGGGCCGCCTGGCCGCGATCATTTTGCGTCCCGTGAGCACGCTTGGCATGCTGTGGCTGCTGTTGCAAGGCGCGTTGAGCCGCCTCGGCGATGATGAAAACGTCGAGAGCTTCGGTTTCAACCGGCTGACGGTACGGCCAGCCCGCTTTCGCCGACCGCGGCCCATGAAGATCGCAACCGACGGTGAGATCGCATGGCTCAACCCGCCACTCGTTTTCCGCGTTGCGCCCGAGCCGCTGCAACTGGTCAAGCCCGAGCCCGCGGCGAGCGAGCATGCCGAGCCATGACGCTATTGATACAGGTCTCCGATACCCACTTCGGCACCGAGCGCCTGCCGGTGGTCGATGCGCTGGTGCGCATGGTTCGGGAACAGTCGCCGACACTGGTCGTGTTGTCAGGCGACATCACCCAGCGTGCCCGGCGTTCACAATTTCTGGCCGCGCGCGCGTTCGTAGAACGTTTGGGCGTGCCGGTAACGCTGGCGATTCCGGGCAACCACGACATTCCACTCTTCGACATGATGGCCCGCCTGTTCCGGCCCTACGCCAACTACCAGCGCACATTCGGACATGAACTCGAGCCGGTGTTCGACGCGGAGGGGATGCTCGTTGTGACGGTCAACACCACGCGTGCCTTGCGGCATACCAATGGCTCGGTATCGCCCGCGCAGGTCGAGCGTGTTGCGCGCCGGATCGAACGAGCGGGTGACGCGCAGTTGCGTATCGTCGTGACGCACCAACCAGTATGCGTGACGCGGCCGCAGGACCGGCACAACCTGCTGGTGGGCCATGCCCATGCGGTGCGCCGGTGGGCGGCGGCGGGTGCCGACCTGATTCTCGGCGGGCATATCCACCTGCCTTTCCTGCAACCGTTGCATGAATGCGTGGTCGACCTGCCGCGCCGCATGTGGGCGATGCAGGCCGGCACGGCCGTGTCGACCCGGGTGCGGCATGAGGCGGGGAACTCGGTCAACCTGATTCGCACCAGCGGTGGTGCTGCGCCTCGCCGCTGCGTGGTAGAGCGTTGGGACTACCTGGACACATCGAGTTGCTTTGCGCCGGTGTCCGTTGACGAGTTGAGCTTCGATGTCGGCGCAATTCCCCACTGACGCCGCGCTGGTTGCGCTGGCGCAGGACATTGGCGCACACGCATTGGACTGGCATTTGGCCGGGCTCGCGCTCGTGCTGCTGGCAGTTACGCTGGTCGAGGGCTCACTGCGGCGCCGCGCCGCGCGCTGCGAACACGCCGGCACGCCCCTTGTCGCCGCGTTGGCGCTCAACATGGGGCTCGGCTTCGTCGTCATCATTGGCGCGGGATTTCTGTTTGGTGCCATCGCGGGCGAGATCGGGGCCCACGAAAGACTGGCGTACGTCGACCAGACGTTCTCCGATGCCGTGCAGCGTAGCACCCCGGAATCAGTACGTCGGGCGTTCGGCTGGATCACGCACCTGGGCGACCCGCTGACCCTGTGGATGTTGTGCGTGGCAGGCGCAGCGGCGCTCTTCGCGCGCGGTGAGAGGCTACTGGCGTTAGCGTTTGTGGCCGCGATTGCCGGCAATGCGCTCCTCAATATCACGTTGAAGGGCGTCTTCGAGCGCATTCGCCCGCTGCAGGACCCGGCCCTGACGCCGTTCGACGGATTCAGTTTTCCAAGCGGGCACTCATCGGGAGCGGTGGCCGCCTACGGTATGTTGGCGTACGTGCTGATGCGCACGACACCTCGCGGCTGGCACCTGCCTTGGGTATTGCTGGCCGCTACCATGGCCTACTCTGTCGGCTCCAGCCGCGTGTTTGTGCATGCCCATTTCGCCACTGACGTGGTGGCAGGCTTCGCCTCCGGCACTGCATGGCTCGCAATCTGCATCATCAGCGCCGAATGGACACGACAACGGCAACGTCAATCGAGGTGACGAAGTGAATAAGTCAACAGATCCTGTTTGCGGAATGGTGGTTGAGCCCAACCCCGAAAGGATGATCGAACTCGAGGGCGCGCGGTACTATTTTTGCAGCCCAGGGTGCATGACCAAATTCCGGGGCGACCCGACCAAGTATCGGCGCGCCAAGTCGGCCACGGTACCGGAGAAGCCCCCTTCCGCAACCGCAGCACCTGGCGTGATCTACACCTGCCCGATGCACCCGCAGATTCGTCAAATCGGACCAGGATCGTGCCCGATCTGCGGCATGGCCCTGGAGCCTTTGGAGGCCACGGCGGCCACAGATAACAGCGAACTGCGCGACATGACACGCCGCTTCTGGGTCAGTGTCGCGCTTACCCTCCCCTTGTTTATCGTCACGATGAGCGAGTTCGTCCCCGGACTGAACTTGCCGCATCGTCTCGGAGAGAAGGCCGCCGGATGGTTGCAGGCGGCGCTCGCAACGCCCGTTGTACTTTGGGGCGGCTGGCCATTTTTCGTTCGCGGTTGGCGCTCGTTTGTGACGTGGAAGCTGAACATGTTCAGCCTGATCGCGTTGGGAACGGGTGCTGCGTTTGCATTCAGCGTGGTGGCCCTGCTGTTCCCCGCAAGTCTGCCGGACACCTTCAAGGTTGGCGGCATGACACCGCTGTACTTCGAAGCGGCCGCCGTAATCGTCACGCTGGTCCTCCTGGGACAGGTGCTGGAACTTCGCGCCCGTTCCCAGACCATGAGCGCCATCCGCGCGTTGCTCGAACTCGCCCCCGCCGGTGCCACACGGGTGCGCGCCGATGGCACCGACGAAGAGGTGATGCTCGACCAGGTACAGGTGGGTGATCAGCTTCGAGTCAAGCCCGGCGCCAAGGTGCCGGTGGACGGTGCCGTGGTCGAAGGCCGCTCCAATATCGACGAATCCATGATCACCGGCGAACCCATTCCGGCCGCCAAGGACCAGGGCAGCCGCGTTTCCGCGGGCACGGTCAATCAGACGGGTTCGTTCGTGATGCGTGCGGATAAGGTCGGCGCCGACACCCTGCTCGCGCGAATCATCCAGATGGTCAACGAGGCAAGTCGCTCGCGCGCACCGATCCAGAAACTGGCCGACCAGGTCTCCGCCTGGTTTGTGCCGGCGGTGATTGCCATTGCCGTGGTGGCGGCCATCGTGTGGGCCATCGTGGGCCCGCCGCCCGCCATGGCCAATGCATTGGTGGTCGCAGTGTCCATCCTGATCATTGCCTGTCCTTGCGCGCTGGGCCTCGCCACACCGATCTCGATCATGGTCGGCGTGGGTCGCGGCGCGCGCGACGGCGTGCTGATCAAGGACGCCGAGGCGCTAGAGCGCATGGAAAAAGTCGACACGCTGGTCGTCGACAAAACCGGCACCTTGACGGAAGGTCGTCCGCGGCTTCAGCAGGTCATCGCCGCGTCAGGTTTCACCGAAAACCAGGTGCTGCAGTATGCCGCGAGTCTGGAAACAATGAGCGAGCACCCATTGGCCGCGTCGATCCTTGATCATGCCAAGGTCAAGGAAGTCGCGCTGGAGCCGGTCGCCAACTTCTCATCCATCACTGGAAAAGGTGTGTGTGGGGAAATCGGTGGCCAGACGGTGCTGCTTGGCAATGCCAGATTGATGGCCGATGCAGGCATTGCCGTTGCTGACCTCGAAGGACAATCCAAGGCCCTGCGCGAACTCGGTCAAACGGTGATGCTGATCGGAGTCGATGGGAAGCCCGCCGGTGCCATTGGCGTCGCCGACCCCATCAAGGCATCGACGGCCGAGGCCATTGCCGAATTGCGCAAGGTTGGCATTCGGGTGGTGGTATTGACGGGGGACAACGCCGTCACGGCGGCGGCCGTTGCCAAACAGCTTGGAATCGATGAGTTCGAAGCAGAGGTACTGCCGGAAGACAAGTACAAGAAGGTGAAGGCACTGCAGGGGCAGGGACGCATTGTTGCGATGGCAGGCGATGGCGTCAACGATGCGCCCGCATTGGCTCAGGCGAATGTGGGCATCGCGATGGGCACCGGAACCGATGTGGCGATGCAAAGCGCACGCATCGTGTTGGTGAAAGGGGACCTCCGCGGCATCGCGAAAGCGCGGGCACTGAGTCGACAGACGATGCGCAACATTCGCCAGAATCTCTTCTTCGCGTTTATCTACAATTTCGTCGGCGTGCCGATTGCGGCGGGCGTGCTCTATCCCGCATTCGGCCTCCTTCTAAGTCCGATGATCGCCAGCGCGGCGATGAGCTTGAGTTCGGTATCGGTGATCGCGAACGCGTTACGGCTTCGGACAGCAAAGCTCTAGGGGCTTCGCCCGGCAACCCAACAGACCTCCGCAAGCCAATGAGGGACTTCGCCGGGTCCCTTGATTGCTCATCTGACGCGTCTGTGTCGGATCCAGATCGCGACGACCTGAAATATCGCGACGGGAAGAATCAGCATTTGCAGGACCGGGACCAGGCCAATCCTTAATCCCGGCACGATGGGCATGGTCGCTGCATACGCCCAACGGTGAAGGACATGCACCGCCACCCATTCGACGGCAATGGCAATCAGGACCCCGCTGACGACCGTCAGGGCGACCCCCCCTCGCCCGGAGCGTTCAAACCAATCCTGCCGTTGGAATGCTGACCAGCCGACCGCATGGATCACCCAGATGACGATGCCGTCACCCAGACTCGCCACAAAGCAGTGCCACCACACGTCGCCCCAGTCTTCCCCTGGAACAAAGAGACCGCTTTGTGCCAATTCCCATCCATAGTTGAATAGAACCGCTACGACGAAGAGGGCGGCCAAGCGCTGCAAGGCCCCACCAAACGTGGCCGTCATTTGATGCTGGTGATGACGTAGTCTTTTTTTGCAATTGACAAAATGACGGTGCTGTTACGTTTCATTTTGAATTCTTTTCGTGGAAAGTAGATTGGGCAAGATGCCAACGTTCGCTGATGCTACTGTCTTGCTTTTCCTTGGCCGCCGCATTAACAGGTAGACGGCCGGGACGACAAACATCGAAAGCAGCGGCGCGGTGATCATGCCGCCGACCATCGGCGCGGCGATGCGTTGCATCACCTCGGAGCCCGTTCCCGACCCGAACATGATTGGCAGTAGTCCGGCGACGATGACGGCAACGGTCATCGCCTTGGGCCGAACGCGCAGGACCGCGCCTTCGCGAATGGCCTCAAGCAGGTCTGCCGAGGAGGTAGTCCCTGCGGTGACGCGCGCGTCCCACGCGTTACGCAGGTAGAGCAGCATGATCACGCCAAATTCTGCTGAAACGCCCGCCAGCGCGATGAAACCGACAGCGCTCGCAATCGAGAGGTTGTGTCCGAGCAGATAGAGCAGCCAAAACCCGCCGATCAGCGCAAACGGCAGCACCGCCATGATCAGCAATGCTTCGTCGAAACGCTTGAACGTGACATACAGCAACACAAATATGATGAGCAAGGTAAAGGGCACCACGACCTTCAGTTTGGCCACGGCGCGCTCCAGAAACTCGAATTGACCTGACCACGATATCGCGTAGCCGGGCGCCACTTTCACGTCGGCGCCGACAGCACGCTGCATGTCGACCACCGCCGACTTCAGGTCGCGCCCGCGAATGTCCACGAACACCCATCCCGAAGGCCGCGCATTTTCGGATTTAAGCATCGGCGGGCCATCGACGATACGGATGTCGGCCACATCGGCAAGAACGATCTGCGCGCCGCGCTCGGTCACCACCGGTAGTTGACGCAACCGTTCGACCGAATCGCGCATCTCGCGCGGATAGCGCAAATTGATCGGGTAGCGTGCCAGGCCTTCAACCGTTTCGCCGATGTTCTCGCCGCCAACGGCCGACGATATCACCGACTGCACGTCCGCGATGTTCATGCCGAAGCGCGCCGCACGATCACGATCGATAGTGACGTCGATGTAGCGTCCGCCGGTCAGGCGTTCCGCCAGCGCCGACGTCACGCCCGGCACCTTTTTGACGGCGCGCTCAATGTCAGCGGTGACGCGGTCAATCTCAGCAATATTGGCACCGGACACTTTCACGCCGACCGGGCTCTTGATGCCGGTGGCCATCATGTCGATCCGGTTGCGGATGGGCGGCACCCAGATGTTGGACAGGCCCGGCACCTTGACGATGCGGTCCAGT
>JBKJSU010000565.1:0-3389 GCA_046594415.1 Casimicrobiaceae bacterium
CGGAGCCGTCCGAGCGACGTAGGTGTTGTTGCGGGATGGTGAAGCGATGTTGATTTTAGCGCTTATGCTGCGTCGCGGCAATCCTCGCGGCCGAGGGGGCCCGGAACGCGGCGCTGATGATTGCGACTATCATCGCAGACGCCAGGCATGCCGGCCGTCGCCCCGCTTGCACCACCATTTTTCCGAGCGTCCAATTCCTTCGCCTACTCGCCATGAAATTTCACCTGCAGCCCCCTTCTTCCTTCGTCGTCGCGGCATTGGGCCCCGACTGGATCCGCATCGGCGCCACCGAATACCGGGACAACATCATTCTGACGCCGGACGCCGTCTTGCCGGGCTGGGCGCCGGACGGATTCAGCGCGCTGGCAGAGGAGGCATTTGCGGGCTTGCGCCAGTACGATCCGGAAATCGTGCTGCTCGGCACGGGGGCGCGCCAGCAGTTTCCGCATGCGCGTCTCGTGCGCGCGCTGACCGATGCCCGAATCGGCGTCGAACCAATGGATACGCGCGCCGCCTGCCGCACGTTCAACATCCTGGTGGCCGAAGGCCGACGCGTGGTGGCGGCGCTGATCCTGCGCTGACTTGCACGGCCGGCCGTCATTCGCCCATCTGCAGCAGCATGCCCCGGTCGCGCGCGTAGCTGATCGCCCCGCGAAACAGGTAGACCCCGATGGCGAGATACGCGACGTCGAGCACGACGGCCCAGGCAAACGCGTCCCATGCGAACACGCCCTGCAGCAGCAGCGTGCGCATGCCTTCGAAGACATGCGCTGGCGGCATCGCGAACGCTATCGCCTGCAACGCCGGCGGCAGCACGCTGATCGGGTAGTACACGCCGGACACCGGCGCTACCAGGAAGATCGCGGCCCAAGCCAGTTCCTCCGCACCGAGCCCCCAGCGCAGGATCAGGGCGGACACCGCGAGCCCGATGGCCCAGCCGAACGCGATCAGCAGCGTGAAGAATGCGATCAGCGGAAAGCCCATCGCAAAGATCGAATACCGGAAGAGGAGCCACGCGAACACGCACGCGCCGCCCACGCCGATCAGCGTGCGCAGGACGCTCAGCACGACCTGCCCGGCAATGAACTCGCGCAGCCGCAACGGGCTGACGAATAGATTGGCGAGGTTGCGCGATTGCAGCTCCTCGATGAACGTCAACGACACGCCGAGTTGACCGCGGAACAGCACATCCCACAACAGGACCGCGCCGATGAAGAAGCCCGGCGCGTCGCGCAGGAAGCTGTTGCTGGGCTGCAGATAGAGCGTGAGGAATGCCCACAGCACCATCGTGACGGTCGGGTAGTAGGCCATCGACACGATGCGCGGCCACGACTTCAGCAGCAGGTAGGCGTGGCGTCGCACCAGCGCACGCACGCGCCGCGCGGACGCGGCGAGGCCGGATTGCGGATGCAGGCGAGGGGCTGGCAGGGGCGCGCGCATGGCCTGGTTTCAGAACACCATCGGCGCGGGGGGCGTGTCGGTGGTGCCGCGCGCGATGTCGAGAAACACCTGCTCCATGTCGGCGCGCGCATAGCGGGCAAGCAGATCGCCCGGCGAACCCTGATCGACGATCCGGCCGGCGCGCATCATGATCACGTCGCCGCACATGCGCTCGACTTCGCCCATGTTGTGCGAGGCGAGCAGCATCGTGCAGCCGCTGGCACGCTGGTAGTCCTCGAGATAGGTGCGCATGCGATCGCCAATATCGGGATCGAGCGACGCGGTGGGCTCGTCGAGCAGCAGCACCTCGGGATAGTTGAGCAGCGCCTTCGCCAGCGAAACCCGGGTGCGCTCGCCGGCCGACAGGTTGCCGTAGGGGCGCTTCAGCAACGGTGCCAGCTCGAACTGCGAAGCGAGCTCGGCAATGCGCCCCGACGGATCGACGAGACCGTAGAGGTCCGCGAACACGCGCAGATTTTCGCTTACGGTGAGCCGCTTCGGCAGGTCCACGTAGGGTGACGTGAAGTTCATCCGCGGCAACACGTCGTAGCGCGACCGGAGCATGTCACACCCGAGCACCGTGATGCTGCCGGCAGTGGGACGCAGGAGGCCCAGCAGCATCGACAGTGTGGTGGTCTTGCCGGCGCCGTTGCCGCCGAGCAGCGCAGTGATCGCACCGCGCTGAACCGCAAACGAAATCCCGCATACCGCCTGCAGCTCGCCATAGTTCTTGGCGAGGTCGGCGACGACGATCGCCGCGTCGCCGTCCGCTGGCAGGGGGAGGTGTGCATTCATGGCGGGAGCCGGCCGGCGTCCTGCGACCATGCCCTCCAGATTCTAGTCGATGGCGCCGCGCCGGTTCAGCACTGGATCGTCGAGCGGCAATAGCTGGAGAGTTCGCGCACTACCGCTGTGCCCGCCACCGCGCGCCGGGCCTTGCTGTCGCCGTATTCGAGCGCGAGCTTCATCTTGTACTTGTCGAAGAAGGCATCGAATTGCTCGGCCCCCACGGTGCCGGTGGCGTAGAGCGCGTCCTCGGCCGGCTCGTATTCCAGCACGATGGCCGCCAGCGGCTGCGGCGCGGGCCCGGATACCACGCGCGCGCCGGCCACGGGGTCGTAGACGCTGTGGTCGGCGCAGCAATGGATGACCTGCCCGCCCGAGGTGGCTGAGCGTTCGCGCTGGTAGCGGATGAACGAAACCTCGCGCGTGGGATACGCAAGCTTGTGCGCGCAGATGGCCGAGAACGCCACGATGTTGCGGTCGCGGCCCACGCCACCCTGCCAGGCGTATGCCGACCCATCCTGCCGCGCCAGGTCGGTATGTCCCGCTACCGGGCGCGGAAACTTCAGCAACAGGCAGGGGGTGGCCGCAAATGGATAGTGGAAGACGTAGTTCGTTTCCGCCGCCAGTTCCCCCGGCACCAGCGGTCGCCCGTGCACGTCGACCAGGCGCGCGCGCGCGTGACGCCGCGGCGTCGCCTGCGCCCACGCGGCGGGAATCGCGGGCAGCGTTGCCGCACCGCCGAAGACTGCGCAGGATTCGAGAAATTCGCGGCGTTTCATCATGGGTTGCGCTCTGGCCTGGCAGTCGGGGGGCGGCGGCATCGATTCTACCGACGCGGCCACCAGGCGCAACCCGACATACACACGTGCCGGCGAACACGGCGTGGGCGCCGGTCCTCGGCGCGCTATTGCTGGCCGCGCTGGGCGCGGGGTCGCTGCGCCGCAGCGGACGGGGTCGATGATAGCTCGATGATTCCTGCAGGCGAGGCTTCAGCCTCGGTGGGCGCTGCGCGAGGCTGAAGCCTGGCCTACAGATAAAGTATCGGTACCGGCGCCAGCACTACGCCGTCGACAGCTCGCGGATGTGTTCGGTCGCGCTGCGGCCCAGCGCGGACAGCGAATAGCCGCCTTCCAGCGAGGACACGATGCGCCCGCCGGCGTGCC
>JBKJSU010000583.1:0-2912 GCA_046594415.1 Casimicrobiaceae bacterium
GTGCAGGCGCATGCGGTCGGCATCGGTCATACCGCCGCCTTCAGTCTGGGCGAAATCTCGGGCGTGCCGGGCCACGTGCCGCTGGCCGGCGAATTCACGGTGGAGGCGCTCGCCGATGGCAACTTCACCTGTACCGGGCCAATGTTCAAAGGCTTCCGGATGTGCCTGGGACCGATGGCGGTGTTGCGAAAAGGCAATGTGCGCGTGGTGCTGGCGTCGAAAAAGTGCCAGGCCGCCGACAAGGAAATGTTTCGTCACGTGGGCATCGAACCGCAGGAGCAGCGGATCATGGCGCTGAAAAGCTCCGTGCATTTTCGCGCCGATTTTCAGCCCATCGCCAAGGAAATCCTGGTGGTCGTGGCGCCCGGCCCGGCCAAGGCGGACCCCACGATGTTCAACTGGTCGCGGCTGCGGCCCGGGCTCCGGCTGAAGCCGGGCGGTCCGGCCTTCGTCGTCCCCGGCGCCTGACGGGCCTCCGCATGCGCCGCCGCTACGTGATCGGTCTCATCAAACACGAGACCAACACCTTTTCTCCGCTGCCCACGCCGCTCTCGTCCTTTGGGCACGGCGAAGGACCGGCCTTCGGCGCCGATGCACGCGCGCGCTTCGAGGGCACCAACACGCCGATGGCCGCGTATCTCGACCTCGCGCGCCGCGAGAACGCCGACGTCGTGACGCCGGTGGCGGCCGAATCATGGCCGTCGAACAAGGCATCGCGCGCAACCTTCGAAACGCTGGTGCAGCCGCTCGAGGCAGCGGTGCGTGCCGGCTGCGATGCCGTGTTTCTCGACCTGCACGGCGCCATGGTGATCGAGGATTGCGACGACGCCGAGGGCGAGATCGTTGCGCGTGTCCGCAGAATCGCGCCGCAGGTGCCCATTGCGGTCACGCTCGACTATCACACCAATCTCTCCGCGACGCTGGTGGAGAACGCCACGGTGATCGCCGGCTACAAGACGTACCCGCACATCGACATGTACGACGCCGGGATGCTGGCAGGCACCATCCTCCTGCGCGCGTTGAACGACGAGATCGATCCGGTAATGGCATGGGGATGGCGGCCGCTGCTCGCGTCGATCATGCGCCACGCGCCCGAGGACGGGCCGTCCGGCGACATCATCGCGCTGGCCCGCCGCCGCGAGGCCGACGGCAGCGTGCTGGCCGCCACGCTGCTGCCGTCGTTTCCCCATGCCGACACGCCCTTCACCGGCGTATCGGTGATCGTGGTGGGTGACGCGCGGCGCGGCGGCCGCGAAAGCGCGCGCGCATTGTGCGATGAAATGCTGGCCATCGCCTGGGACCGCCGCGCGGAATATGTGCACGTCGCCCCGCCGTTGCACGAATCGGTGGCGCGGGCGAAGGCGCTGGGCCTCGCCAATCCCGGCGCGCCGGTGTTGCTGATCGATCACTGCGACAACTGCGGCTCCGGCGGCGCGCAGGACGTGATGAATGTAGTCGCGGAAGTGTTGAGGCAGCAGTTGGACGACGTCGCAATCGCGCCGATTCGCGACCCCGCTGCCGTCGCCATCATGGTTGATGCGGGCGTGGGGCAGCGCGTGCGCCTGGCACTGGGTGGCCACACCGACATGCCCAGCATCGGCCTCGCCGGCGCGCCGCTGCTGGTCGAAGGCCGCGTCAAGGCCATCACCGCTGGCGAATTCGTGATCACGGGTCCGATGTACACCGGCGTGCGCACCTACCTCGGCCGCACCGCCATCCTCGAAGTGGAGTCTGGCGGCGCCCGTGCGGAGATCGTGGTCACCGAGCGCCCGCACGAGCCCTTCGACCTCGGCGTATTCACGCACGCGGGCATCGACCCACGGCAGAAGCGCTACGTGATGCTGAAGTCGCGCATCCACTATCGGGCCGGTTTCAAGCCCATCGCCTCCCATATCGTGGAATGCGCCGGGGCCGGGGTGACCAACGCCGACTTGAGCGTCTATCCGTACCGAAAGCTGACCCGCCCGATCTTTCCGCTCGATCCCATGTAAGCTTCGCGACGTTTGACCCTGAAGCGATCCGGCCATGCCCACGCAACGTGATTTCAGCCTGTTGATCGACGTCGGCAACACTTTCCTGAAGTGGGGCCTGTTTCGCCCGTCGGCCGCCGGCACGGCGCGCGAGGACCGCGTGGAATCGGGGCATGCGCTGCACGAGGAAATCACTGCGCTGCCCGTGCAGTTCGTTAAGCTGCCCACGCCGGCCCGCATCGTGATCTCCAACGTCGCAGGCTCGCGCGTACGCGCCACCGTGATCCGCCTGCTCGAAGTGTGGCCGGATGCACCGACGCCCTATTGGCTGGTGCCGCAGGAAGTGCAATGCGGCGTCACCAACAGCTATCGCAATCCGGCGCAGCTTGGCAGCGATCGGTGGGCCGCGCTGATCGGCGCGCGGCACCTGCTGGGACCGCGCGCTGCGATGGTGGTCGTGTGCGGGACGGCCACCACCATCGATTTTCTGTCCGCCGAAGGCGTTTTCAAAGGCGGCATGATCCTGCCCGGCGTGGGTCTCATGCTGCGCTCGTTGCACGAAGGCACCGCGGCGCTGCCCGACCAGGGCGGCGACTTCCTGGCCTACCCGACGCAGACGGTCGACGCGATCAGCAGCGGCTGCCAGCACGCGCAGGCCGGCGCCGTGGAGCGCCTCTTTGCACTTGAAGCGCGCGAGACACCGGACGTGGTGTGCCTCATTTCCGGCGGCGCGGCGGGCGCCGTCGCGCCGCGGCTCTCCATTCCTTACCTGCAGCACGAGAACCTGGTGCTGGAAGGTCTGTATCGCGTCAGCCAGACGCTGTGACGATGCCGTGTAGGCGAGGCGCGCCCAGCATGAGCGCGAACGCGAACACCAACAGCAGCAACGGGTGAAAGCGGATGAAACCCATCATGCGAAACTCGCGCGGTGATCACGAGGAT
>JBKJSU010000121.1:0-4074 GCA_046594415.1 Casimicrobiaceae bacterium
ATCGCCGCTGCGTGCGTACTGGGTCTTGGGAGTCATGCTGTGTCCGGGGCCGGGAATGACGTCGCCATGCGTGAACCTGCGGGTGTACTCGCAATGTAGCACCAGTTTTTCCGGATGCCGCGAACACGACTGGTCCGAAGAAACCCGGCAGGTCAGCATCTTTCAATCATCGGAAGTGGCCGGAAATTTCCGAAAAGTGTGTGCTAAGCTATTGACTTGTATAATGGCGCCATGTCGGCGCCGAGGTTTTTTTAGACATAGAGGCTCGTTCGGGACATAGAGGCCGGAGGTTCAATTCCTCTCACCCCGACCAGCATTCCCCCTCCAACGCCGGCGCCTGCCGGCGTTGTCACACGCGGGCACACCATCACCATGAGCAAGAACATCAGCCTGATCGGCGCACCGACCGACATCGGCGCCGGTGCGCGTGGTGCCAGCATGGGGCCCGAAGCGCTGCGGGTGGCGGGCATCCGGAAAACGCTCGAAGGACACGGCCTCACGGTCGTCGACCGGGGCAATCTCTCCGGCCCCAGCAATCCGTGGCTGCCGCCGGTCGACGGCTACCGGCACTTGCCCGAAGTCGTGGCGTGGAACGAGTCCGTGCACGCGGCCGTGCACGCCGAGTTGCAGCAAGGTCACCTGCCGATCCTGCTGGGCGGCGACCATTGTCTCGCCATCGGCTCGATCAGCGCCGTCGCCCGCCATTGCCGCGAGATCGGGAAGCGGCTGCGTATCCTGTGGCTCGACGCGCACGCCGACTTCAACACCAACGTCCTGACGCCGAGCGGCAACATTCACGGCATGCCGGTCGCCTGCCTGTGCGGCATCGGTCCGCGCGCGCTGATCGAGATCGGCGGCACGGTGCCTGCGATCAATCCGAAATGGGTGCGCCAGATCGGCATCCGCAGCGTGGACGAGGGCGAGAAGAAGCTGGTGCATGACGTCGATCTCGACGTCTTCGACATGCGCTACATCGACGAGATGGGCATGCGCGAGGCGATGCAGCTCGCACTCGGCACGATGGACGCCAACACCCACCTGCATGTCAGCTTCGACGTCGACTTCCTCGATCCGGATATTGCGCCCGGCGTGGGCACCACCGTCCGCGGCGGGCCCACCTATCGCGAAGCGCAGTTGTGCATGGAGATGATTGCAGATACCAGACAACTCGGCTCACTGGACCTGATGGAGCTGAATCCAGCGTTCGATGTGCGCAACCGGACCGCGGAGGTTGCCGTCGACCTGATCGAATCCTTGTTCGGGAAAAGCACGCTAATGCGCAAGTAGCGCGGGCGACGGCGCGCGCAGCCCGCACTACAGCATCGGCATATCCAGCCCTTGCGCGCGGGCCACGGCAATGGCCGACGCATAGCCCGCATCCGCGTGCCGCATCACGCCGGTGCCAGGATCGTTCCACAGCACGCGCGCGATGCGCTTGGCCGCCGCCTCGGTACCGTCACAGACGATCACCACGCCGGAGTGTTGCGAATAGCCCATGCCCACGCCGCCGCCGTGATGCAGCGACACCCACGTCGCACCACCCGCGGTGTTGAGCAATGCGTTGAGCAGCGGCCAATCCGAAACCGCATCCGAACCGTCCAGCATCGATTCTGTTTCACGATTGGGACTGGCCACGCTGCCGGTGTCGAGGTGATCGCGACCGATCACGATGGGCGCCTTCAGCTCGCCACTGGCCACCATGGCATTGAACGCGAGACCCGCGCGATGCCGGTCGCCCAGGCCCAGCCAGCAGATGCGCGCCGGCAACCCCTGGAACGCGATGCGCTGGCTGGCCATGTCCAGCCAGCGATGCAGGTGCGCGTCATCGGGGAAGAGTTCCTTCACCTTGCGGTCGGTCTTGTGGATGTCCTCGGGGTCGCCGGACAACGCCACCCAGCGGAACGGGCCCTTGCCTGCGCAGAACAGCGGGCGGATGTAGGCTGGCACGAAGCCGGGAAAATCGAACGCGTTGGTGACCCCTTCGTCGAACGCCACCTGGCGGATGTTGTTGCCATAGTCGAACGTGGGTATGCCTTGCGCGTGAAACGCGAGCATCGCCTCCACGTGCGCCTTGATCGATTGCTTCGCGGCATGGGTCAGCGCCGCATGTTGCGAAGGATCGCTCTGCGCGGCGATCCACTGCTCCACCGACCATCCCGCCGGCAGGTAGCCGTTGATGAGGTCGTGCGCAGACGTCTGGTCGGTGACCATGTGCGGCTTGATCCCGCGCCGCTGAATCTCGGGCAGGATTTCCGCCGCGTTGCCGACGAGACCCACGCTGACGGGCTTGCGGGCCGCGGTGGCGCGCGCCATGCGCGCCAATGCGTCGTCGAGATCGCGCGCCTCTTCGTCGAGGTAGCGCGTGGCGAGACGCATCTCGATGCGCGAACGCTGGCAATCGATGGCCAACATGGAGGCACCCGCCATGGTGGCGGCCAGTGGCTGCGCGCCGCCCATGCCGCCCAGCCCCGCGGTAAGGATCCATTTGTCCGCTAGATCGTTGCCGTAGTGCTGGCGCCCGGCTTCCGCAAACGTCTCGTACGTGCCCTGCACGATGCCCTGGCTGCCGATATAGATCCACGAGCCGGCGGTCATCTGCCCGTACATCATGAGGCCCTTGCGATCGAGCTCGTTGAAGTGCTCCCACGTGGCCCACTTGGGCACGAGATTGGAATTGGCGATCAGCACGCGCGGCGCATCGGCGTGCGTCTTGAACACCCCCACCGGCTTGCCCGACTGGATCAGCAGTGTTTCGTCATCGCCCAAGCGTCGCAGCACGTCGACGATCGCGTCGAAGCATTCCCAGTTGCGCGCAGCGCGGCCGATGCCGCCGTACACCACCAGCGCCTTCGGGTTCTCCGCCACCTCAGGATCGAGGTTGTTCATCAGCATGCGCAGCGGCGCTTCGGTGAGCCAGCTGCGGGCCGTGCGGTCGGTGCCGCGCGGGGCACGGATTACCCGGTCGGCGTGCCGCGTGCCGATGGAGGCGGATGACAGGGACTTGGGATCATCGCGGTGCATGGTGGCCCCTTCTGGGTCGGGAAATATCGATTGCTGATTGTCGCACTCATCCGGCACGCAGATCGAGTGCGTGGTATGACATCGGAGGCACGTTTTGACGCATGACCTCTTTACCCACGGCGAAAATTCGGTGCGGCAACAGGCGCAGTTTCGAGCGCTGGCGCGAACGCCTCCGTCGGGTGGCCGCCTGATCCTGGTTACCCATGACGCTACCATCGCCGCGTTCACGAGGATCAGCCCGTGCACCGGCGAGGCTGTCATCGGGACATTCGATGCCGGCAGCCGGTTTCGCGTGGCGGGACGCTTCGCGCCGCCCGAATAGCCGCGACGACCGGCCATGATGAAGCGACGTCTATATAGAGTGACAATGGAAACATTTTTCAAAAACGTTTTGCAATGCGCTTCGCAGCGCAATGCGATCAACGTTCGCTCTGTTCAAGCGTGCACTGGACAACTGGCACAAGCGGCAGAACATGGTTGCTTGCGCGCGGCGCGCATCACGTTCCTGCCTATCGCGGGCGCCCTTGGCGAAGGTCCGCAAACGACTGCGGATTCAACCGTTCAATGCAACGGTTAGGTTAAATCGTTCCGCTGGTGTTTGGTGGTCCAAGGTTTTGCGTGGTTGTTCATTCAGGCTTCTGGCCAGCGCAGATTGTCGGCGGCCGTCGCCCGCTGCCCCCTCGCAGCCCGTCCTGTGTGCAGACCGGCGCCCACCGGTAACGACGGGCGCCGCCCAGTCAGGACTTTTTCTTGGGCGCAGCGTCCGCAGGATCCGCATAGGTGATCCCCCAAGGGCCGGTGCCGTGCAATTGCAGCACCGCCTCCTTGCCCTTGGTGTACGCAAACATCGGCTTGCCCTTGGCGATCGAGAAGTAGCTGCCGGTGTCGAAGGCCTTGCCTGTTTTGGCGTCGTACTTGTCGCTGGCCGCAAAATACAAGGTGCCCGACAGCACCGTGACATTCTCGTCGGCGGGATGCGTGTGGACCCCTATCTTGGTGTTTGGCGGAACCTTGAGTCGCATCACGAAAGGTCCCGTCCCCTTCGGATCCCCC